>JAEEQG010000118.1 GCA_016285185.1 Spirochaetota bacterium | reverse complement strand
CATCCAATTCTTCTGTTCTTTTGGACAATCAGTGGGAAAAAATCACTGACAACGTTTGGTTGCTTGGAGATTGTGCATCGTTAGTTCTCGGTTCGATAGAAATTGACTCTTCATTTACCGAAAACGGAGAAGATCCCTCTCCTTATTTGGCGCGTTCATACTTAACTTCTATCTTTGGCGATATTGACTGTATACCACGTTTTGAATCCATCAGCGTAAACATGTCCGACAAAAAAACTTTGGTAGAAAATATTTGCTATACGCCGTCTATTGATAAAGATTTGAAAAATATCCGATATTTTATTAAAGGCAAAAATAACACATACTCCGTAATAATTCTGACAGTTTTGAGCGATGCTTACAAAACAAATCAAAAATATTTTGATAACATTTTGAAATCCGCCAAATATTCAAAATAGATTTTCATCGAAACACACTGCAATCTCCTGAACGAATCTCGTCTCAGGAGATTTTTTTATCCAGTAGAAAAACAGTCTTGTTTTTTATTTACTACACTCATATACTGAACACATGAACGAAGTTTTAATAAAAGCCGAACAGATTCGCGATGTTTTCCGCTACCTGCGCCTCTTTGAAAATTCAACTCTGATTTTTCATATAGACGATAATGTTATAGATTCTGCAGAATTTCACAACCACATTCGGGATATCTGCCTTATCCACGAAGCCGGATTGAAAGTTATAATTGTACCGGCAGCACGCAAAAGAATTGATGAAATATTAAAACAATCAAACATAGATTGGACCATAAAAAATGGTTATCGTATAACAGACGATAGTGCTATGCCCTTAATAAAAATGGCAGCTTTTGATGTTGCCAACAAAGTAATGACCGCTTTAGCAGCAGAAAAGCACACCGCTGTTATTGGAAATTGGGTTCGCTCAAGGGGAAAAGGAATTCACGATGGAATAGATTTTGGAACTTCCGGCGAAATTGATAAAATTGAAATCAATTCCATAAACGCGGTTTTTGAAAACGATTTTATTCCTATTTTTCCATGCATAGGATGGAGTATTACCGGTAAGCCTTATAACATTTCTTCTTTACAACTGGCAACAGCTCTTTCAGTAAAATTGGATGCAGACAAACTTTTATTCATAACGGAAGGTATTTCTATCTCGAACAAAAATTCTATCATTCCGGAAAATATTCCTCTTTCACCGGAAGGTAATGTTTTTTCCCTGAACTTGAAAGAATTGCCGCACTTTATCGAAGTAAACGAAGCAAATCCAACTTCCCAACAAATTCCACAAATTATCACATTGTGCCGTCTTGCACTGAACGCCTGCCGTGCAGGTGTTACGCGCGTTCACATACTAAACGGTTCTATAAACGGAGCTATTCCCTGTGAAATTTTCTCGGACTTTGGCTCCGGTACAATGATTTATGAAGACAACTACGGCGGAATCCGCTCAATGACTCTGGACGATATTACCGATGTGCTGAATCTCATCAAACCCTTTGTTGAACGTTCAATACTTTTACCACGAACAGCCGGAGACCTTTCTGACCACTGTGAAGATTATATTGTTTATGAACTAGATGACCAGATAAGAGCCTGCTCTGCTTTACATATGTATGAGGACGGTCAGGCGGAAATTGCTGCAGTAGCAGTAGATTCAAATTACAGCAATCTCGGTGTTGGGCCGAAAATGGTTCATTATTTGATTGAAAAGGCAAAATCCTTACACGCAAAAAGCGTTTTTGTTCTTACAACACAATCTGCTGATTGGTTTGAAACCCTCGGATTTACGGCAGCCCCCATAGACACACTTCCAAAAAAAAGACGAGAAAAATGGTCAGAAAAACGTGGTTCTAAACTTCTAAAAATAAATTTGTAATGTTTCACGTGAAACATTTTTAACAAAAAAAACACCTCTGAATTACTCAGAGGTGTTTTAATATCTAAAGATATTGTTTAGATTTTAGCTTTGATGATTCCCATTGCTGCAACCATAATTGCATCTTTTGCAAGCTGTACAAGGAATGGCAGGAATTTAACCTGTCCTTTTACTAAAGGAATAATATCACCAAGAACAATAAATACAACTATCCAGCAAATCATAATGATTAACAAGAAAATGTCGTCTAATTTGTCCAATGCCTTTATGTTGAAGAAGTCTAAAATCAACAATACACCACAGATAATTTCAATAACTGCCAGTGCATAAACAACGATAGTTTTAACTTGACCGTTGAAAATTGAACCTACAGCTTTAATAAGTGGATCGTCCGGTGCTTTCATGAAAACACTTAATCCGCCGATGATTAGCAATACTGCCATTGCAATCTGCAGAATTGTTTTCCACATTGAAGTCATTCCTTTTCCTTTTGCCATAATAATTCTCCTATATCACAAAAACGAAAATTTCCTCTCATACAGAGCAGGTATGTATAATCTATACAATTCCTATTATATATCCACTTTATTCATAATACAAATTTTTTGTGATTTTCTTTTATGAATTTATTATTTTATTCAGCTTTCTTTTTAGTCTTTGTAAAGTATCTAGATTTCTTGTACCTTTTACAGGTTTCCCGATAAGATTATCAGAACAAGTAGTTGCATACGTATGTTTTTTGTTTTTATACTTTTCTTCAAGATACTTTATTGATTCATAATAACTCTGTGTAGGATTTCCATATGAATAATGATGACATTTTATGGGGACAACTTTTGTTTCTATATTATAGCTTTCTTTTGCATTCATTGATAATTCTTCTGAATATAAATCAAACATAAGTTTGTCATCAAAGCGTAAGTTATATTTTTTTACCAAAGTAGAATGAACAATAATACACTGACAGTCAATTGTATCTACTATCAGGGGTCTGTTAAAAGGAATATGTAGACCATATCTGATTTTTTTTGATCCGTCTTTATTTGACTGTATTATATGTCCATACAGGTATCTTATTTCGTCTTTATTATTGTAAAAACTACCTGATACTCCGTAAATAAAATATTTATCAAGCTTTTTCAGTTTTTTGTTTATTTTCTGCAATAACTGCCAGTCTTCATGGATAAATAAAAACCAATCTTCTTTTGAATAATCGTAAGAGTTTAAAAAAGTATTATATCTGACAGGAATTGAAATATTTTCAGTAGAATTGTCGTAACAAATAAATTTTGTATCAGGTGTATAATTGGAATTCTTCTCAAAAAAATCTTCATACATACTTTTGTTTCTGACAACTGATATAACTATCATAAAAAGTATTCACCTATAAAACAAAACCAGAGTTTGTATCCCAAACTCTGGCGCCTGATGACTACGAAAGTGCTTCCCCTCCAAAACACCCTCTTTTAATATAGTACACTATGCTATTTTTGTAGTCAACCAAAAATGTACACATTTAGTGTTTTTTTTTGTTTTTTTAACAAAAACACACTAAATAAAGGATTTTATTCATCAACTTAGAATCAATTACTGAATAAATCTTCTTCATCATCTTCTTCTTTTTCCGCTATTTTATCCAAGCCGATTACCATATCAGGCTTGTCAATATTCAGAATTCTTATTCCCTGTGAAGTTCTTGACTGCTCAGAAATAGACGATGCAAGAACACGAAGTGTTTTTCCCTGACTTGTTATGCAAACAAGTTCTTCGTTGGTTTGTATTGAAACAGCACCGATAATCTCGCCGGTCTTTTCTTTAACCTCATATACTTTCTGACCACCGGTTCCTCGTCCATGCTGTGCAAATTCGTTGTACTCAACACGCTTTCCATAACCAAATTCAGTCATAATAAGCATTTTTTCGTTGTCATTAACCTTTAAAGCTGCGGTAAGCTCGTCTTCAGAAGAAAGTCGTATTCCGGTTACACCCCTTGAAGCACGACCCATAGCTCTTACTTCTTCCTCGTTTATTCTAAGCGCCTTACCTTTTCTTGTTATCATAACAATCTCGTCATTTCCCTCGGAAAGAACGGCGTTTACAAGTTTGTCGCCTTCATCAAGCTTTATCGCAATTATTCCTCTTGTTTTTGCATTCTGGAATTCGCTGGTTTTTACTTTTTTAACAACGCCCTTTGCGGTTGACATAAACATAAACTGATTGTCAGAAAAATCTTTAAGTGTAACAACTGTTGTTATTTCTTCATCAGAAGAAACTGCCAGCAAACCTTTTATATGCGCACCACGGGAATTACGCGAAGCCTCAGGAATTTCGTGAACTTTAATCCAGTATGCCTTGCCTTCATTAGTTATAAACGTTACATAATCGTGCGTTGAAGCAATAAATATCTTGTTTATAAAATCGTCTTCAACAAGTTTGGCACTGTTTGAACCTTTACCGCCGCGTCCCTGTCGTTTGTATGCTGAAGCAGAAATTCTCTTTATATAACCCAAATTAGAAATAAGAATAACAACTTCTTCTTTCTTAATCATGTCTTCAATATTAATTTCCGTTATTTCATCTGCTACAATGTCGGTCCGGCGGTCATCGCCGTATTTTCTTGCTATTTCAATTGTTTCGTCTTTTATTTTCTGCAGAACTTTTTCATGATGAGCAAGCAAATCTTCAAGATAATCTATCCAAGTTTGAAGTTCCTTTATTTCCTTTTCGAGATCTTCAATCTGCAAATGTGTAAGGCGTTTAAGCTGCATATCAACGATTGCCTG
>JAEEQG010000117.1 GCA_016285185.1 Spirochaetota bacterium | reverse complement strand
TCTTCATTTATTGCTCCGGGGCATCAAAGGTTTTTCCGGCGAAAAGATGACGCTTGTTTATGGCAGCAGCGATGCCTCTTTTGATATGCTGAAACTTTATTCCGAACTGAAATCGGATAAAATCGATTTTGTACGCATACACGGAGCTGACCACAATTTTACAGGTTGCCTTGACTTGTTCATTGAACTGCCCAGCGTTTTGCTTTTTGATGATGAACTTACATACAAGGGTGCAAAAGTCCGTTAGCCGATTTGCTTTCATAAAAACAAAGGAGATGATTAAATGTCATTGGATTATATTGCTATTGATTTTGAGACTGCAAATTATTACCAAAACAGCGCATGTTCGGTGGGGCTTGTCCGTTTTGTAGACGGTGCAGCGAAAGACAGTGTATATTCGCTTATTCATCCGGCAAAGATGTATTTCAGACCAGATTTTATTGACATTCATGGAATCAGTTATGACGATGTCCGTGATAAGCCGTATTTTCCAGAAGTGTGGCAGACTCTCGTAGAGCCGTTTTTAAAAACCGATGCAGACAAACCGGTCTGTCTTGTTGCCCATAACGCCAGTTTTGATATGGGTGTTTTGCGTGCCTGCCTTGATTATTATGGAATGCCGCTTCCAAATATTGATTATGTATGCACTTTGAAGATTGCCCGGAAAGCATGGCCTGATTTTGAATGTCACCGGCTCACATTTCTTGCAGAACAATTCGGCATAACTTATGACGCGCACAACGCTCTGGATGATGCCGAAACCTGCGGAAAGATTCTTGCCCTTGCCGCCCAAGAGCTGAATTGCAGCATAGAGGCATTGTTGAAAGGAAACATAAACAGTTTTTGTTAATGCGTATCGCTCTCCTAGTGATGGGAATTTTAAACTTTTTCAAACTATCACGCTTTGATAGTCTCGCATGATAAGAATTCTCCATAAAACATAGAATGAAGGAAGTCAAAGATGAATCAGATTTGTGAAAGGAACAATCCCTTTAAAATTGTGAATGGTATACTGAAAAAGTATCATGGTACAAATTCTTCAGTTATAATTCCCGATGGAGTGAAAAAAATCGGGGAAGAAGCATTTTATGCATGCCGATTGCTTAAATCTATCACAATACCAGATTCAGTTACGGAAATCGGTAATGTTGCGTTTTGTGGATGTTTGTTTGAGTCACTCTGTATTCCAAATAAGGTGACGAAGATTTGCGATGGTGCATTCGGTTTTTGTTTTGCACTTAAATCAGTCATGATTCCTGTTAGTGTAATGGAAATAGGAAGGGGAGCTTTCTTTGAATGTCCGTTACTTTCAGAAATCAATTATGCCGGTACTATAGAACAGTGGAAAGCCGTAAAAAAAGGTAGGACGTGGAGATGGCATACTCTTGCGAAATTTGTGCAATGTACTGACGGTATTGTTAGGCTTCCGCAGTTTTATATAAAAAAAGGTGTACTTAAAAAATATCTCGGTTCGGAGCCGTCAGTCGTTATTCCCAATAATGTGATAAAAATAGGTGAGCGCGCAATCTTTCATCGCAGGATCATTGTTTCTGTCAGTCTGCCAAATGGATTAAAGGAGATTGGGGACGAAGCATTCAGTTTTTGCGGCGAACTTGAATCAGTAAAAATTCCAGATGGTGTAACATCAATCGGGAATAACGCATTCACAGGCTGTAAGTCTCTTGTCTCTGTAAACATTCCTGCAAGTGTTCAGAAAATTGGTGAAGGAATATTTTCCGGTTGCCCCTTCCTCGAAGACAATCCCTAAATCAACTAGAATTTCATTACAAAACGTCAAGTGAAAAACTGTCAAACAGTCCTAACGGGGATTTTGTGTGGATAATATGCTCTTGTCGTGCTATCATTAACTGCGTTATTTGGATGAGGAAAATGAAGGAACTAAAACAAATCTTAGACGAATATTACTCACTTGGCATAAATAACCAGATAGACTACGACAAGTTCTATTTGTATTCAATCATCACGCATTCCACCGCGATTGAAGGTTCAACCGTAACAGAACTAGAAGCACAGCTACTTTTTGACGAAGGGATTACTTCCAGCAAGCGAACAATGGTTGAACAGATGATGAATCTGGATCTTAAAAACGCTTATGAATATGGAATAAAGTGGATTAAACAGCATCCCGAAATTACAGTTGATTCCCTTATAACTCTCTCCTCAAAAGTTATGGCTCGTACAGGGAGTGAGTATCACTCAATTGCTGGTGATTTTTCTGCGGCAAATGGTGAACTTAGAAAAGAAAATGTTACCGCCGGAATTGGTGGAAAATCATATATGCCGTATCAGAAAGTTCCTGAAAAACTTGAAGTATTTTGCAAGAAATTAAATCAGCATCGTAAAACTATTGATTCTGGCGATATCCTTTCTGTTTATAATCTGAGCTTCTGGGCTCATTATGAACTGGTAACAATTCATCCGTGGGCAGATGGTAACGGACGAATGAGTCGTCTTTTGATGAATCTTTTACAGTGGGAGTTTGAGCTTATTCCTTCAAAAGTTCTGAAGGAAGATAAAGCTGACTATATTCAGTCTCTTATAGATGCAAGGGAAAAAGATGATGATACTATTTTTGAAGCTTTTATGCTGAACCTTCATGCAAAGCACTTACAAACAGAAATTGAGCAATTTAATTCTTCAATGAACGGCAATAATAAGAAAATGGTCGATAAATCTGTTTTAAAGCAGAAAATGGTCGATAAATGGTCGATAAAACCATCTCTGGCAGACAAACTGGTCGATATTTTAATTTTTATGAACGAGAATACAAATATCACGACAGAAGAGCTTGTGCAGCATTTTAATTTTACATCGACAACTGCAAAGCGTTATCTGCGTCAGCTTACAGAGTTTGGTTATTTAGAAGCTATGGGCGGTAACAAAAACCGAAGCTACAAATTAAAAGAAAAGGAACTGTAATGACCGCTAAAATATCCCCGACCATCGAATTAAAAACTCCGCATCTTATGTTAAGACCTGTGCGTCTTGGGGATGAAAAAGAGATTCACGAATATGCCGGCGATAAGAAAATCACGATGATGTTCTGGCTTCCTAACGATAGTTTTGAAGAGACCTGCGAAATCACACGCGAGACCTGGGAAGAGATGAAAAAGAAAGCAAATAATTAAAAAATGGAATTCCGGGAACTACTATTCTGCCGAATCGTTGCAAACTGCCTGCATTACCAAGCTTGGGTTAGAAAATCTTTGATATGCACAATTTTGATTCCGTCTTCGTTTCCGCAAACAGAAGAATCCATTGTTACTACATATTTTGGAAAGTTATCACGAATAGCCTTTAGGTTTCCTAATTCTCGGTCTGAATCTTCTGGCAGTGTTCTACACACCTGTATATAAATCTTTTCATCTTGCCGGTTTGCTATAAAATCAATTTCCTTGTCGGCAATTTTTCCAATATAGACGTTGTAACCGCGCCTGCGAAGTTCAAGATAAACAAGGTTTTCCAATATTGAGGCAACAGCTTTTGGTGAATATCCTAACTGACTGTATTTAAAACTTATATCAGAAAGATAATATTTTTCCTGAGTTTTTAAGACTTCCTTACCTTGAATGTCATAACGGTTGCATCGATAAATAATTAAAGCTTCTTCAAGCCAGGTCAGATAATTATATATAGTCTCAATTGCAATAGAACGCTGCTGACTTTTGAAAAAATCAAAGATAGTTTTTGCGCTGAAATTCTTGCCAAGATTTTCAAGAATAAAGCGCACTACACGATTAAACATTTCTGGATTTGAAATATTATGCCGTTTTGAAATATCCTTTGTAACAACCGTTGCATAAATTCCATCTACAATCTGATAATTATCTTCCTGTGTATGATTTGTTTTTGCAACAAACGGGAATCCGCCGGATTTTAAATACAAATCAAAATATTCATCAGTTGATGCATTTTGCAATGATGGAGAATAAGTTTTTTTGAATTCAATAAATTCTGCAAACGATAAAGTATAAATATGAATCAAAACAAAACGTCCTGTCAGATAAGTGGAAATCTCAGAGGAAAGCAGTTTTGAATTTGAACCTGTAACATAAATATCCATATTTGAACTTTCAAACAACGAATTAATACATTTTTCCCAATTTTCAACTTCCTGAACTTCATCCAAAAGAAGATATATTTTGTTGTCTTGGTCTGCTTTTTTTATTGCACTGGAAAGGTCAGAATACATGGAATGACTGTCAAAATCATCCTGATAATCCATAGATGAATAAAGACGTTCTATTATGTTTGATTCTTTTACACCGAGTGAAAGGAGTTCTGATTTGTAGGTTTTAAGAATAGTTGATTTTCCACAACGACGAACACCACAGAGAATTTTTACAATATGCTCATCTTTAAAAGCTTTGAGTTTCTTTACAAATTGTGACCTAAAAACTTCATATTCTTCTTGCATATTTATGATTATAACTGAAAAACTTTAAATTTCAAGAAGTTTTTCGGTCTTAGGCTGAAATACTTTAAAAAGTGCTTCCTTGTACCTGCGGTGGAACAAAACGGACGCCTCTTGCGAGAAGGGCGTTTATCTGTTCCATAAAGTAGCCCGGGTGCATCTCCTCGGTTTCTTCGTGGTCGTGGATAAGGACAATTTCTTTTGCCTTTGAATCAGCTTCGGGCTGCGGGTAGGCGGGGTTTTCGGCTGTACCGAATTTGTCTTCTATCCGCTTTATTACGTCGTTGAACGAAAAATCGTTACCGGGACGCAGGTTGTATTCCGCAAAGTCAAACGTCCACAGCACGTCGCGGTTGTTCTTCTGGTCTTCGGGGCAGCCTGCCGCGGTATAGTCGGAAACGCTTATTGAAGTGTCGTCCAGATGGGCAAAATTGTTTTGAATAAGAAAGTTTTGTAATTTCTGTCTGTTCTCGCCGCCCTGGTCGCCGAACGGAAAACGGAAAAGCTTAAACGGTCTTTTTACTCCGGCTGCCTCGTACGCGGAGTTAATCAGTTTTTCGTTCCGGGTGATTTCTTCTACGGCCTGATCAAAGGTGAGTTCGCCAAAGTGCGGATGGGAATAACTGTGGTTTTGCAGAACCGCACCGTGCTTGAGCGCGTAGATTGCCTTATCTGTATGGCGTTCCAGTCTTTCGCCCCAAACAAACATAACCGGCTTAATGTTTTTTGAAACCAAAAAGTCTATTAACTTTTCCGTATTGGCGGTTGGTATATCATCTATCGTGAGGTATGCGTTTCTCATACTCAGAGTTTACACCCATTCCGGCTGATAACACAAGCTATTGTATAAAGCTGACATTTTTTGTATATTTGCACAAATTCCGCATATATACAGGCAGGAGCTGTTATGAATAAGTATGTAAAACGCTATTTTATTGACGCTATGAGTGGAATGGCTCAGGGACTTTTTGCTTCTCTTCTTATAGGAACAATCATAAAGACATTTGGTCAGCAGTTATTGAGAATATCCGCAAACCCTGTTTTTGAATTTTTTGTAACAGCGGGCAATTTTGCCACGGATGCGCATGTTGTAGGAGCTGCAATGGCTGTTGGAATTGGTTTTGCAATGCAGATTCCGGCTCTGGTTCTTTTTTCGCTTGTTGCTGTTGGTTCTGCGGCAAACGTTACGGGCGGCGCGGGCGGACCGCTTGCTGTTCTGATTATAGCCATTGTTGCGGCGGAAGCAGGAAACTTTGTAAGTAAAAAAACTAAGGTAGACATAATAGTAACACCGCTTGTAACGATTATCACGGGAGCGCTGCTCACGGTTCTTACCGCCAAATATATTGGTGCGGCGGCATCGGCACTGGGTTCGCTGATTATCTGGGCAACAAAACTTCATCCGTTCGTAATGGGTATGATAATTTCAGCTGTTGTGGGTATTGCGCTCACTCTGCCCATCAGTTCTGCCGCAATATGTGCGGCTTTGGGGCTTACTGGTCTTGCAGGCGGTGCGGCTGTTGCAGGTTGCTGTGCACAGATGATCGGTTTTGCGGTTATAAGCTTTAAGGAAAACAAATGGAGCGGCCTGCTCTCACAGGGTTTGGGTACTTCCATGCTGCAAATGCCTAACATAATAAAGAATGTTAAAATATGGATCCCTCCTACGCTTGCATCACTCATAACAGGACCGCTTGCAACCTGTCTTTTTAAAATGGAAATGAACGGTGCGGCTGTTTC
>JAEEQG010000116.1 GCA_016285185.1 Spirochaetota bacterium | reverse complement strand
CAGAGAGGACTTCAAAGCCGCGGAGTTTTTTCCAGTCTTCGTCGAGAACTTCGGACATGTAGCGGCTCAATTCCATGCTCTTTGAAGGAACGTATGAAATTCTTATGCCGTCTGCTGACATTTTGTTGATTGTACTTTGAAGAGCCGACAAAAATTCCGACAGATACTGTTCGTTTATTTCGTCTATATCAACGTGAGTTGCGTTTTTGGGGATTGCCTGGGCGTAAAAAAGTACAGGATCTGTGATTTTTATTGAATATGTTCCGAACGCACGCAGAAAGAGTTCGGCGTTGTAAAAATTGTCAAAATAGCTTACCGGAGCTTTTGTCCCGAATTTTATGCCTTTTATTTCCTGCATATTTATATAGAAGACTTTTTGTGAACCGGACGGTGTTCCGCCGAACTTAAAACGTTCGAATGTGTCTTTTAGAACGGCTGCCGCTGAGTCGCTCAAGTTGCCGGTAAAAAGGGAAGGTGAAGAAGAATTTTCAACCTTAAAATAGCCAGGTTCTGCCGTAAAGTCTACTATTTTTCCACCTTCAACCAGAAGCATGCACTGGTTGTCATAAACCTGGATAATGGAACCATTTGAAATAATGTCCTGTGTTCCTTTTGTATTTGATGATCTTTTATCTTTTCTGACAGGAATTCCTTTTGAAAAAACTGTTCTGTCGCTCATCTCGTCAGGCTGAATAGTTTCAAGCCATTGATCTGCAAGTGCTCCTGTAACGGCACCTAAAGCTGCTTTTATAATCCCCATAATACATCTCCTGAAAATTTTGGTATTAGCAATAAATATTTTGCATTATGATTGCCGATTTTTCAAGTACATTTTTTTTGTGTACCTACAAAAAATCAACCCTCATGCCGATAAGTAGAGTTGTATGAATAGTATTGGTAAAAAAATTGCGGCATTTTTTATTTTCTTTTGTATTTTTGCACTTGTATTTGCGGACGACATTATTCATGTGATTGAAAAAGGAGATACCCTTTACAGTCTTGGACGAAAATACGGAGTTAGTGTTGAAGAAATATGCGCATATAATAATATAACAGATTCCTCCAAGATAAAACTTGGACAAAAAATAAAAATTCCATCTATTAACACTAATACAACTCAGGTACAGGATTTAAAACCGGCGGAAACATCCACCCCCGCATATACTGAATATCCTGTAAAGCCGGGAGATACCCTTTTCAGTATTGCAAGAAAATACGACACCTCCGTTGATGAAATACGTCAGGCAAACGGTATGAGCGCTTCTTCAACGCTTAAAAGCGGAAAAATCCTTAAAATTCCGGTAAAACAGCAACCCACTGTCATAGCGGCAACCGAAAAGAAAAACGAAACCAAAAATGAGGAAGTAAAAACTGCTTCCGTTAAGTTGGAAGACTCCCGTTCTTACAAAACAGTCTCAGTTTCCGGTAAAACTGTATGGCCTGTAAAAACTTCTGAAGTAAATTATATTTCAGGCAAAACCAACAGTGTCCTGCTTAATGCTAACAAAGGGGACGATGTCACTGCAGTAAAAGGCGGCAATGTTATTTTCAGCGGCTTGTACAGAGGCTTCGGGCAGGTTGTTTTTGTCCAGCCCAAATCAAGTGACTATGTGTATGTCTACAGCGGTCTTGATTCTATCAGTGTAAAAAAAGGTGATTCTGTGGAGTACGGAACAGTTCTCGGAACTGTGGGCGTGGATACACTCAGCAAAAAGCCGCAGCTCAACTTTATGGTGTTCAAGAACGGCAATGCGGTGGATCCTGCCACAGCTCCCCGCGGATAATAACTTATATAAATAAGATTTAAAATACAAAAAGATGCCCGTTAATGGGCATCTTTCATATATTACGCCTTGGCAAGAATTGATTCAATCTCGCTCTGAATTGCGCTTACAAGTGCTCCGGCTTCTTTTTTGGCAGCCTGCAAATCGTTATTCTTTACCGCAACCGGACAGTTTATGTAAAACTTGATTTTTGGTTCCGTACCGCTAGGACGTGCGCTTACAATGCAGCCGCCGTCAAGGTAGAACTGGAGAACATTGCTCTTTGGCAGTGTAACAGCTTCTTTTTTGGCCGGATTTGCAGGGTCATAACAGCAGCTGGTCTGTACATCGCGGATTTTGAGAACTTTCTTTCCGCCGAGTTCCTTAAGTCCGTCCGCGCGGAGCTTTGCCATGATAGCTTTCATTGTTTCCGTACCGGATGCGCCCGCAAAGTTCTTTGAGATTGCCTTGTCCTCAAAGTATCCGTACTTGAGATACAGTTCTTCAAGTCTCTGAAGCAGGGATTTGCCCTTTGAACGCCAGTAAAGTGTCATCTCAGCACACATTGCGGCGGCGGAAACACCGTCCTTGTCACGGATTTCTTTTTCAACGGTGTAGCCGTAGCTTTCTTCAAAACCGAATACGTATGAGTGTGCGCCAGTCTTTTCAAAATTGGCTGTATGAGCGGCAATCCATTTGAATCCCGTCAAACATTCTTCAAGGTAAACACCGTAGTCAGCGCATAAACGGTCAACCATTGCTGTTGTTACGATTGAACGGATTAATGCCGGATTCTTTGGAATTGTACCGAATTCTTTGCGCGAAAGCAGAATGTAGTCTGTGAGGAGAACACCCATCTGGTTTCCTGTAATGAGAACGTATTTGCCGTTAGCATCGGGAACCGCACTGCCGAATCTGTCAGCATCGGGGTCGGTTGCCATAACAACATCCGCCTTTTCTTTTTCCGCTAGTTCAACAGCCATTTTAAGTGCAGGGGCTTCCTCAGGGTTCGGTTTTTCTACCGTATGGAACGTACCGTCGGGTTCGCGTTGTTCAGGTACCGTGATAACCTTAAGTCCCAAATCACCGAGTACTTTTTCAACGTGCATTGCGCCTGTTCCGTGCAGAGGGGTGTATACAATCTTTACTTCCTTTGCCTTTTCTTTTATCAGTTCAGGGCGGAAAAGCTGGCTCTTTACCATTTCCTGATAAGGAACATCAATCTTGCTGTCAATCATGATAAGCTTTCCGGCTTTTATTGCTTCTTCCTTTGTCATAAGCTTTACGGAAGAAACTGAATTAACTTCTTCTATAATACCGACGTCGTGTGGTGGAATTACCTGGGCGCCGTCGTTCCAGTATGCTTTGTAGCCGTTGTACTGCGGCGGATTGTGTGATGCGGTAACTACAACGCCTGTATCGCAGCCGAGTTCCCTTACCGCGTATGAAAGTTCAGGTGTAGGACGCAGGCTTGTAAAAAGATACGTTGTAAAGCCGTTTGCCGCGAATATGCAGGCGGTTGCTTCCGCAAAAACGTCAGAGTACTTGCGTGAATCGTATGCGATAACGGCGGAAAGTTTTCCTGCCTTTGCTTTTTCGGGGAATGCTTTAATTACATAATTTGCCAAGCCTTGTGTGGCGTTGTTTATAACAAAGGTGTTCATGCGGTTTGTTCCGCCGCCGATTACACCGCGCAAGCCGCCGGTACCAAATTCCAGATTGCGGTAAAAACGGTCTTCAAGTTCCGTAAAATCTTCTTTTTTAAGCAGTTCTTCAACTTCGGTGCGGAAGTGGGCATCCTTTTCGTTTTTAATATAATCGTTAACTCTTGAAATAATATCTTCTTTTGTCATGGAAGTCTCCTGTAATTTTGTAGAATGATTATAGCATATTTTTTTACATTGTGTGAGAAAAAAATTTAAAATGACAACCTGCTCCAGGTTAATTTTGTACCATAAAACGGCTTTTAATCATTCAGGGAATGGGAGCCCAGCGACGGCGAAAAGTAAGATAACTTCCCTAAAGGGCACCCTTCTTACTTTTCGCCTGCGTCCCATTCCCTGAATGCTAATGATATATGTGTTATAAAATAAGTCGAGCTGTCAGGTGTTTTACAATTCGAAAAACTTGTTTTTTTCTGATTTTTATGGTATACTGTTCAGTGTAAAAAGCAGTAAAAATCTGCTTTTACCTGCCTTTTTGGGAATGCGAATTCCTAATCTAATTAGATTATCCGGAACAATCTAACTAGATTATAAATCATAATCTAGCTAGATTATGGTGTCTAATCTAATTAGATTATGCTCCCTAACACTGGTCTATAACACTCCCTTTTACTGACTGTCAACGATCCCTTTTACGTACGTATTACAATCCCTTTTAGCCTAGTATTAATGTCCGTTACAGTACTTGTTTATAGATTATTCATTAGCTGTTCATCAGTGGTTCAATCAGCAGAATTTCAATTTAAAATACATCGGGAATTATGCTGAAATATTCTTATCAAGTTTTACACTTTACAGATTCCGCAAGCTCACTTACTTTTTCGGGAGAAAGTCCGGTACAACGGGCAACGGTTTCTTCGGAAACATTTTCAATAAACAAATTTCTTGCAGTTGCTAATATACCTTCTTCTTTACCCTGTTCATAGCCTTCCTGTCTGCTGGAATCGACTAAATCACAGTAATCCATGTATTCTTTATATTCACGTGCCGTCATCTTTATCTTTGCCTCCCGTTCCTTAAGTCTCTTGCAAAGGTCTGTCTCCGGTTTGTCCGTAAGCAGGAATTTTAACAGTTCTGACTTTTCCTTTGATTCAATGTCTTTCCACTTACTGCAATTATAAAACACTTTCAGCGTTCTGTTTTATGAATTTTTCCATATTTTTGCCTCCACTATATGTATAGGTTTAAATATTTGTATTTGTACGTTTTTGAGATAAAAAATGAAAAAGTTGCATAAAACATCAGAACAGAATAAAATCTTATTTACTGCCAACGGGCGAATTGAGAATGTTTATTTTGACGGAGAAACAATTTGAAGATTGTGTTTTATGTCAGGAAAAAACAGACTTACAGGAAAAACTTGTAGGGGCAAAAGATATAGTAACACTATAATTCTGTGTAGTTACTGAACAACCTTCCGTTTTCGGCTGGTGATATGACAATAAAACGACGAGGAGTATTTTATGAAAAAAACAGATCTTTTTTTAATAAGTTTTTGTGTATTGTTAAGCTGTTTTATTTTTTCCTGCTATAAAAAGAATGTAGAAAAAGAAATTGAAAGTGGTGAAGATAACGTAGCTTTTGTTGTGTCAAATAATAAAGACGATACAAAACTATTGGTAAAAGAAGAAACAATAGATTCTCCTGTTATTAATACACAAAACAATGATAGTTTTGATACGAGTTTCTCAGAAAAGAATGATATGGAAATCTTAAATGAAAAACGTATATCAGAATTTTGTTTAATAGATGAAAATAATAGAATTTTTTGTTTGTATCATGATGTTCATTTAATTGAAAATTTTGATGTAAATAATAATCAATTGATTGTAGAACAAACATATAAGAATATACATATTAAACAGTTTGAACAAGATTCTAACCACCTAAAGATTGTTTGGGTGAATTACAATGATGAACATACAACAATTGTTAATCTAAAAACGGAATCTCCTTTGTACTCAACAAAACGAGGTATAAGAGTTGGTGATTCTGTAGAAAAGCTATTAGATGCCTATAGTGATGATTCACAACTATTTTCTTATAACACTGAAACTAAAAAATATGAAAAAAAATCTGAAAGAAAGGATTTCTTGTTTAACTTGTTTCAAGATGAAACCAGTATCACACTGGAAGCAGGTAATATAAAAGAAGAAGAAATGATGGATCTCGTTTTTTATTGCAATGAGGGCATAATAGAAAAAATAGAAATCAGTCGTGGTGATTAAGATTATTTTATTTTGCTCTAAAAAAACTGACCAACCTTCCGTTTTCGGAAGGTGAAGAAAAAAAGGTAGAAAAAAATGAAGGTGAAGAAGGTATTTTTATTTCTTATTTTACTTCAAATGTCTGTTTTTATTTTTCCGATAGATATGGAAATATTCTATACACTTTCACCCGAAGAGCAGGTTGACAGTTGGCTTGAAGAATATCAGAACGACAAAGATTATATCCGCAGATGGAACTATCAGATAATATGTATGTATTTCACTGAAAATGAAAATATACCTGCAATAAAACCAATTTTATTTGATCGTCTGTCATTACTGAATATTGTAAAAAAGGGAGATATACCACATTCTTTAGATATGGTAGTATCTATATGCATAGGTGTTACTAATTTTTTAACAGAAGAAGAACGTTTTTACCTTATACCGATACTACAAAAGAAAATAGATGATTATGTAAGTATTAACAAAATAATCGATCGACAAGTTATATATTATACATGGATAATCGATGAACGGCTTCTTGTTTCATGGGGAGATGGGCATCCATCTGAAATAAATCCGTATCTTCTTCAAAAGAAATATCTTGATGCCGGATATACAGATATTACTATCGATTGGGAAGAAATAGAAGCACGCTATCACGTTCCAAGAAAAGATTATGAAACATATTAAGACTTGATTCTCCCTTTAATATAATCACATCCGACTGCGCAGACTGATTTTGGGGCAACAGCTTGCTTTTTTATATAATCTAATATAAATATAACTGCTTAAGGAGAAACAATTGAGAAAGTTTTTGTTTGAACATCCTTACGGTTTTGGTAAGTGATACAACAAAGTTGCACATTTAATAAATAAACTACAAACTTAATGCTTTTTCCCGCAAAATATATTATAATTTGTTTAGATTCTTCTAAAGGAGCGCGTTATGGTAGCTGTAAAAGGATATATTGACGGAAATACTGTTGTTACAATTGATGATGGTTTGCGTAATTTCAGCGGAAATGAACTACTCATTCGAATCGTAGAGAAACCAATGCCTAATACGACACAAACAACAGGAGACGAGCGGTTAAAAGCCCTTAATGCAATACAAGGCGTTCTAAAAACAAGCAAACCAATGACCATAAAAGAAATCCGTGAGGAACGCTTAAAGGAAAGATACGGATTATGATTGTATTCATAGATACAAACCTTATCCTTGATGTCATGCTTGAAAATGCAGATTTTTATGAGGAATCTAATTCTGTCCTATCTTGTTGCAACAAAGGGTATGATTTTTATATTTCAGCAGCAGCATGCACGGATATTTTTTATATTGTAAAGCGGACTTTACATAATACAGAAGAAACAAAGCAAGTTATGAAGAATCTTTTGACAACAGTTTCTGTAGCGGGTATTGATGAATCTTGTATTCGTAATGCGCTGGAATCTAATTGGAATGACTTTGAAGATTCCGTTCAACATGAAGTTGCACAACAAATCAATGCAGATATTATAGTTACAAGGAATCAGGTTGATTACAAGCTTTCTACGGTACGAATCATGACACCTGCTGAATTCTTATCTTTTGCAAAAGCATAACTTTTAAGGATTATATTCCGAAAAAAGCTGAATAAACATCCTTCCGTTTTCAGCAGGTGCAACAAACACAATAATACATTAGGACTTGAGTGAACGGGATACAAGTCGATCCTAAAAGATCCGACTGCGTAGGCTAATTCCGACCATCCGATAAATCTGATGGTTAACGAGATTTTGCGGAGCAAAATCTCGAAGGGGTTGCTCAATAAAAGTCTTGAATTGAAATTATGTGATAAGCAACCCCCGCATTCTGAACCCTGAAAGGGTGAAGCTGTTTTGCGGCACGGAATTAGCCGAGAGCAGTCGGGTATTTTTTAGATAATTTTTCATCGCTGGAACCTGCTCACACAAAGACAAGAGCTGCAGGGTAGTTTGAATTATTATATGGGAACTTCTCTGATAAATACGATTAGTTTCCTTTATTATCCAAATCATTCATATAAGCGTTTGATATAATAAAAATAGACTATTACAAAAGTTAAATTAATCTAATTAATTATTTTAAATAGTCTATTTTAAAAGAAAAAATAGTCTATTTTAAAAATAGTAATAGACTATTTTATTAATTATATTAATCTATTAATAAAGTTATAATAGTCTAATTTAATTGTAAAATTAGTCTGTTTTTAAAATTAAAATAAATTATTTCAATTATCTTTAGTGATATGCACCTGAATAATGACACAAAAAATAAAAGAACTGAATGAAAAGGGACACACTATATTCAGTGTCTGCTCCCATACGGGAACAGTTATGATTTACTACTGCATTATACATGACACAGTAATAAAATCAACCGCTT
>JAEEQG010000115.1 GCA_016285185.1 Spirochaetota bacterium | reverse complement strand
GTTCACTTGTATTGCTATATTCTTTATTTTGAGGCCAGAATATACCTGTCTCGTTATTATCTATCATGAGCTTGACAAATAACATGAGATTTTCGATATACAACATTGAACGACAATTCTTCACATAAGGGAAAACAGGAAGCTTCTGAGCCAATTTTGCCAAAATCGGATAATTTCCTTTGCTACCCTTACCATATATCATAGGAGGTCTCAGTATAACAACTTTAAACGAAGCATCTTCCAGTTTCTTCAGGCCATTTTCCGCACGCACCTTACTGTCACCATAGCAGTTTGCAGGATTAACTGGTGTTTTTGAGGTAATGACCTTTTTCTTGCCAAACGGCGCGCTGTCACCATATACGATAGCACTACTCATAAAAATAAACTGCTTGACGCCTGACAATTTAGCTTTCATTGCAGTTTTAACTGTAAGCTTAGTGTTCACTTCATAATAAAGCTTTGCTTTTTCCTTACTGATTTTTCCGTTGTCTGAGTGCGCAATGCCAGCAACATGATAAACTGTATCATAACCTGAAAAATCATAGTTTTTCCATGCATCGCCAATCATATCCAGTGTATCGACCTGATAGTCCTCCGGCCACTGTTTCATGTATTCTTCAAACGATGTACCAATATAACTTCCTGCACCCGTAATCAAAATTTTCTTCATACATTATCTGCCTTTTCTGTTTCTCTTGCATTCTTTCAGATTCTGCTTTTCGCAATAAATCATTTGAATGCATAATATTTCCTGTATATTTTAGCACATTCCAGATTCACTGTCAAGATTATTCCAAAGCTAAAATAATAAAATGTTGTAAGTCTTTCTGATAGTGTTTTTTATGTTTTATTTTTGTACAATATTGCCAAACAAAAGATAAGGAAAAAGCTCCTAAAAATTATAGTGCCATATCCCCTACGAATTTATTCCACCCTTCTGTGTCGTCAGCATAATAATCACTTACTGCGCTTCCAATCTGTTTGCACATCTTTTCGCTCCATTTCTCATGTTCTTTATTTGAAAATGTACTTATTTCCTTTTTATTTCCATCACTCATAATAACAAGAGAAGGTAAAACATTCAGTTCTTTTGCCATAAATCACCTCAAATATATTTTTATGCCGAAGTGCATGTTAGCTATTACAACAATCTCTTGCTTTTTTACTGTCAGAATTAGAATATTTATTCTTAATATTACGTATTATTCACTGATTCACAGTGTTAATTTCACAGAATAAAAGCAGGGGGAATTTTTATGTCAATAAAAACAGCTGCCGCATATATCCGAGTATCAACCGATGATCAGCTTGAATATTCGCCAGACAGTCAAAAAAAGAAAATCGAAGAATATGCTCAGCATAACAACATTATCATTTATGATGAGTTTATTTTCATTGATGAAGGTATCAGCGGTCGTAAGGCGGAAAAACGTCCTTCATTCATGAAGATGATATCACTTGCAAAAACAAAGCCTAAACCATTTGACATGATCCTTGTATGGAAGTTTTCACGTTTTGCCCGCAACCGCAAAGATAGTATAGTATATAAAACAATGCTTAGGAAACAATGCGGAATAGATGTGATATCTATTTCTGAACATATCGGTGAGAATAAAACCTCCATTCTGATTGAAGCGCTCCTTGAAGCTATGGATGAATACTACTCAATTAATCTTGCTGAAGAAGTAAAGCGTGGTATGAACGCAAAATTTTCTCGTGGAGGTCTAGTTTCAAAACGACCTTTCTGGTTCAGAATGGAAAATAACATATTTGTTCCTAATGAAGAAACCGCACCTGTTGTGAGAATGATTTTCGAGAACTATGTTGCTGGAACAGGAATACGAAATATTGCTATGAAACTCAATAAAATGAAAATTCGGTCTACAAAAGGAAATCTCTTTGAAAACAGAACAATAGAATACATCCTAACCAACCCAACTTATATCGGGAAACTGCGTCGTAATCTAAACGGACGTGATAGTTCAGATCGTTTTCATCAATCCCCAAATACCGTTATCGTTGACGGACAGCACGAGTCAATAATCAGCGAAGAACTCTATAAAACTGCAAACGAACGTCTAAAAGAACAAAAGAAAAAATATATACGCAATGCACAGCAAAAAACGACAGATTTTATGCTCCGGGGCTTATGCCGATGTTCGGATTGTGGCTCAACTCTTGTTCAGGCAGTTAAAGGTGTTTCTTTACAGTGTCACAAATACGCCAGAGGACAGTGCAAAACTTCTCATAGCATTACAATAGCTAAAATTAACAAAGTTGTTATCAATCAGATTAAATCAGATATTTATAATTGTGACATTCAATTCACTCCACCGAAAAAAACCGCAACTCAGACAGATAATATCAATGATATTCTTCTAAAAAAAGAATACCAAAAGCTCAAACGTGTTAAAGAAGCTTTTGAAGCACAG
>JAEEQG010000114.1 GCA_016285185.1 Spirochaetota bacterium | reverse complement strand
GCGGGAATGTGGTGCCTTTCCGCCGTAACTCTGGACGAGATTCTTGACTACGAGATTAACGTTACCGTAAACGAAGATGCAACGCTGACTCTCAAATATCATGTTGACTGGAAGGTTCTGGATTCAAAGACCGAAGGTCCGCTTGAGTGGGTAAAGATAGGAATCCCCAACAAGCATTATGTGAGCATGAGCGCGGACAGCAATACAATCGACCGAATATCGTATCTTTCGGACGGAGGCAGTCATGTGCGCATCGATTTTGACCGGAAGTACTACAAGGATGAGGTTGTAAGCTTTGATTTTACCGTTGTACAGGACAACATGTACCAGGTGGACAAGTATGAGGAAGGCTTTACCGTGTACGAGTTTACCCCGGGCTGGTTTGATGACATAAAGGTGGATCGTATGGTTGTACGCTGGGCAAACGACAAGATGGAAGAATGGACACCGAGCTGCAATATTAAAGACGGATACAATGTGTGGGAAACTTCGCTTGATAAGGGTGCAACATTTACGGTCACGGTAACTTATCCCAACGATGCCTATGCCTTTGATCTTACCAAAACCATTGAAGATTCATCTGATGATGATATAGGTATGGGAGAAATCATCATATTCATTTTTGTTGCGATAGCCGCTTTGGGTGTGCTTATTGTAATACTTGCCATAGGTATCGGGATATTTGCGATAATAATATACGGTATTGGAGCGGCTTTTGGCGGCAATTATGACAAAAAGATAAAGCGTACAAAGGTTATATTGTGGGCGGACTGCCCCTCATGCGGTGCACCGAGGGAAGAAGGACTTGAAAAGTGCAAGTTCTGCGGCAGAAGTCTTGTAAAGAGTGAAGAAATTATCAAGGAAGAACAGGTTGCAGAAGAAGACAAGGAAGCGCTCAAGCACAAAAGGGCAGGCTTGTTCCATTATTCTTCCGAGCCGAATACCTATGTGCGTGTTAATGTGGTCAAGGTACAGCGGCCTGTTGTCAGAAGTTCGTATTCCTCATCCTCCTCAAGATCTTCATCACACCGCAGTTCATGCGTTCATAGTTCGTGCGCGTGTGCATGTGCCTGCGCATGTGCAGGCGGCGGTCGCGCTGGCTGTACGGCGAAGGATTTTTACAAAAATGCTTTCCCGTTAAAGTATTTTAAAAAAGATAGTGATTAATTGGATGAAGGTTCGTCTTCCGTTGCTTCAACGGAGAATGAGCCTTCGCCTTGTTCTCCTAGTATTTGTACAAGCTGTGGTAAAATTTGCCGCAGCTTGTCGGAGAGTTGCCACGGCGGATTGATTATCAGCATTCCGGAGCCGTAAAGACCGCGTTCTTTTGGCTTTGAAACACAAAGTTCCGCGTTCAGAGTTTTAATATCCCTGTAAATAACTGATGCTTTAAGTTTTTCTATTTCCGCGCTTCTGTTCTGTATAAGCGGATACCAAATGCAGATTATGCCTGTTGACCATTTTTTGTTTACGGCAAGGACGGTTTCGGCAACATCGTTGTAGTCGCTGTCCGTTTCGTAGCTTGGGTCTATCAGAACAAAGCCGCGCGCCGGCAGCGGAGGCTTTGGCGGTGTCATGGAAATAAGCCCTTCAAAGCCGTTTCTGTGGTGAACGTGTATATCAGCGGCGTTTTCTTTTTTCAGAATTTCCGCATTTGCGCGCAGCCTTTCTATTTCGGTGTTGTGCAGTTCCATCAGCACAAGCTGGTCGCCCCTGCGCGCAAAATGCGACACTATTGCCGGTGAACCTGGGTACTGTACTGCTTCGTCGTAAAGCTTTTTGCAGTAGCTTATATATGGAAGAATAAGTTCGTTTCCGGCTGTAGTTTGAATTTTATCACCGGCGGAAAGCTCCAGCATTTTTTTAATACCTTTGTCAGCCTCGCCTGTCTGCAATGCCCATTCGTCATCCAAACTGTAGAGCGCAGCTCCTGCGTGTGTGTCAAAATAGCAGAATGGTTTTTCCTTTTTGCACAAAGACTGCGTTATGAGCATTAGTGTGAGGTGTTTGAATATGTCCGCATGATTGCCGGCATGAAAACCGTGTCTGTAGCTGAGCATCAGTTTGTTTTTACCGTTACTGGCTGAATGTTGATTGAAGCGAAATTGTTGTTTTCGTCAAACGTTATTGTTATGTACTCTATTACCGGCGGAACGTTGCGTATGTCGTAGGAACTGTTCCCCAGACCGGTGCTTATGTAAAGGGAATTTGTACCGTTTTTGTAGTGCCCCGCATAGTAGTTGCCTGTGCCGTCGGGAAGGTAAATTGCCGAGCCGAAAAACGTGAACTGACCGCCGTGTGTATGACCGGAAAGCATTTGTACCGGAAAGTTGTACTGACCGAGCATGTCAAAAATCGGCGGGCAGTGTGCCAGAACGATGTTTGCGGCGGCTTCTTCCGGTTCAAAGGAATCAAGCGAGGGTTTGCCGTAAAGCAAATCATCCACGCCGTAAACTATTACCAGTTTGCCGCTAAAGTCGAGTTTTTCCTGCCGGTTCTTTAAGACGCTGAATCCGTTTTCTTCCAGCATTTGTACGTATTCTTCCTGCGGCAGCTTTTTAAGGTAATCCCAGTTGCCGTAGATTACAAACTTTTTGCAGTCACAGGTTATCTGCTTAAAGTAATGGTCAATAATTTCAATGCTTTTTACGGAATCAATCTGGTCGCCCGTAAAAAAAAGAAGATCCGGCGAAATTGAGTTAATGAGCGCAATCGTGTTTTCAAAAAGCGGTTTTTCTCTGCTGAAATGTGCATCCGAAACCTGTACTGCGGTGATTGTTCTTTCGTTTTTTTCGATAACAGGTTCAGCAACAGTCGGAACTTTGGGAATGGATGTGCAGCTGAAAAACAAAAATGCGGCTGCAATCAGCAGAAACAGTTTTTTCATGTGGAGTGCCGGTTTACAAAGAGGTGAGCGCAATTGCGACAAAAAGCATAAGAATCTGAAAGATAACATCTATAAGCGGAATTATATCAGGACGTGATTTTATCTTGTGCAGAGGCTTGTGGATCATAGCAGTTTACCTCTTCCGCTCAGTCTTATCATTATGTCGGAGGAAAGGGATTCCATTTTGGCAATGTTTTTGTTAACTATCATAACAAAGCAGTTATAAAACAATGTTGATGGAATTGAAACAAATAGTCCTGCTGCGGTTGTAATGAGTGATTTAGCAAACGCCTGAACAAGCTGAGGCTGGTTAAGTGCTGCATTTCCGGCGGTGAGGACCTGAAACGCGTCGATTGTTCCAAGAACAGTTCCCAAAAGGCCGAGTAGAGTGCTTATGTTTGCGATGGTTGCAAGTGCTGTTAAAAAATGTTCCAGTTCGGGCAGCTGGCGATTGATTTCGGTGTTTACGGCGTCTTTTACGTCGGTATCGGGATAGTTGCGGAACTGAATTGTTTTCTGCATAACCATGGCGCAGGGTGTTGCTGCCTGTCCGCATGTAAAGTCGGCGTGTTCAAAGTCGCGCCGTTCAATCATGGCGTTTACGTGTTTTATAAGTTCGCCGTCTTTTTTTGTGATTGTTCCGAAATATCTGAGTCTGTCAATGATGATATATAATGCAAGCACGGCGCAAATCAGAATCGGAATCATCATAAAACCGCCGGTCGCCAAAAAGTCGTACATTTTTACCTCCCAAACCTTTTACAGTCTATCATCGAATACTTATTTTGAAAAGGGCAGAGAATGCATGTTGACCCTGTTATTTGCGGTATATTAGTGATATAATCCTTTTATGGATTATTTGCAGCTTAACGGCAAAAAACTTGTTGAAAACCTTTTGTATTGGCAACAGCTTGCCAAAAAGAACAGTGCCTGTCTTAACGTAGTAACCAAATTCTGTATCAGCGAAATACAGTACATAGATTTGCTGGTAAAAAACGGTGTAACGACAATTTCTGACAGTAATATGCAAAATTTTGCTGCTCTTCCTCACTCTGTCAGGGAAAAGCTTCAGTGTTGTGTAATAAAAACCCGGTTGTCAGATATAGAGCAATATGCTCAATCATCTACTTTGCCGGAGAAACATCCGGTCAGGTTTTATCTGTCTGACGAGGAATGTCTTAAGAAAATCCGTAAGATACCCGAAAACTCTCGACCCAAAATTGTACTTATTATGGAATGCGGAGATTACAAAGACGGATTGTATCAGTCAGATATAAAGCGACTTGTTGAGGAATATTCGGATTTGCCCATTATTGGTGTTTCTGCCAATTTTGCATGTCTTTCGGGTAAAATGCCTGATATTCAAAGTTTACGAATGCTCTCCGAAACAGCGATGTTTATTCAGCAGGTTAAGAAACTTGCAGTTCCCTTTGTTTCCGTGGGTGGTACTGTTATGCATGATATGCTTGTCTCGGGTGAGATTGCTGCTTGCAAAGATGTTTTTGTGTCTGAAATTCGATGTGGTGAAGGAATCTTTTTTGGTTACAATTCTTCTAAAGGTGCCCCGGTTAACGGTCTTAACCGTGATGTGTTCAGCTTTGCGGCAGAAATTATAGAAGTTCAGGAAAAGATAATTCCTGAACAGAAAAACGATGGGTTAAATGCGCTGGGAGCTCATTCCGCATCCCGACCTTCAGGCGCAAGACGGTGTGCGGTTCTTGATTTTGGGGTTCTTGGAGCTCCTCAGGTGGAGATTTTCCCTAAAGATGCCGATATTTTGATAATAGGGCAAACATTCGATTTTACCGTTATTGATATTACTGATTCTAAAATACGCTACAATACGGGAGATTTTGTTTCCTTTTCAGTAAACTATGCTTCGGCATCGTTTCTGTGTATGAATCGTTTTATAACAAAAACTGTTGAATGATTTAAAAAACGGTGTGTTTACTGCCGTTCGCCATAAATAATTTGTCAGGTTTGTTTTGGGAGAGTTTTATATGGAATCACGTCGTTCTGATGTATTGAGCTTCGTTGCTTTTCTGCTCGTTTTTATTGTTGGTCTTGCAGTAAACGGTTTGCTTGGGCTTTCAGGATTTGAATCTGTTTACCGTGAATCGCTGATTCGTCAGTACAACGTGCAGGGTGAGTTTATTAAAACCCGTATTGAGTCATCATTGAGTCTTGGAAAAAAACTCTACCTTATTCCTGATCAGATAGAAAGCCTTTTTTATGAAGCGCTTGATCGTTCAGACGGTATTTCGCACTTGTATGTGGCAGACGAAAATGGTTCTGTTCTTTATTCTACACGGTCTGTTCTGGCACAGAACAGACTCCCGTTTGATTGTTTTGGTACCAATGAAGAAGCTTCATCCAGTACGATTCCTTATACTGTTACTTTTTGGGATTCTGAATATATATGTATACCGCTGTATAATTCCGGGTCTACAGAAGGCTGCGTAATAATCGAATTCCCTAAGCAGACTGTTACCTCATACACGGTTAAAATGATGCGAAAGATTTTGACAATGGGACTTACTCTGCTGGGAATATGTTCGATATTCTATCTGCTTTTCTATTTCCTGCTCAAACGTTATTCTTGGAGCGAAACTTTTATAACTGTTACTTTGCTGCTTATTTCACAGCTTGCCTTTACGTGGAAAACATATGACATGTATAACAATGACTTGTCGCTTATCTTTAACAAGAATATGACCGTAATGGCAAAGTCTGTTGCCGAAGATCTGCAAAAACCTCTTGAATATATAGACAACTACGGTGAATTATCACGTGTTCCTCAGTATTTGGCTGAGCGTATTGCAGGTAATCCTCAGTGTTCCGACATTTATATAACTGATTCATCATTTGCGGTTCTTACAAGCAACAAGGCTGAAACCGACATATTGCGTGCAGGAGAACGACTCGACAAGAACGATGCCGACCTTACGTTTTTTCCCCTTTCATCTTCCAGTAATTCGGATTATCTGGTATTCCGGCTTAACCGCCCCATGATTAATGAAATTTTGCGTGACATGGCTTTGGACTCAGGTACAATTATTATAGTTGCATTGCTTTTTTCGTTTATCCTGAAAGATTTCTTCATTCTTATGCAGAATAAAAAGAGTATTTCAAAGCCGGTTCTGGAGATGAATTCATTTGATGAGGCAAATGCTCTCCGCCTTATTAAAGTAAGTACATTCTTTTTTATGTTTGCCGCATTCGAAACACTTTCATTTATTCCACTGTTCATAAAGGAAGTATTTTTCAGGAATCCCGGTATTTTTGCCGGCATGGAAACAAATACAGTTATTAGTTTTCCGGTCAGTTCCTACATGCTTGGAATTATGACCGCCATGTTTATAACTATATTTGCACTTAAGCATCTGTCCATCCGAAAACGTTATGTTCTCATGTCTGTATTGTTTATTGCAGGTTCCATCTGTACTATCATATCTTCGAATATTCTGATTCTAATTATTGCACGTTTTATTGCCGGTTTTGGTTTTGGTGGTGTTCTATTGAGTACTTCATCGCTTGTTATCGCATATACAAGCAGTCGTACCCGCAGTCAGGGATTTGGTACAAATGCGGCAGCTTCAGCGTCTGCTTCGATTGCGTCCATTTCTGTTGGTGGTGTTATCTCAAGCAAGTTTGGATATGAAGCCGGAATTGGTGTCTCAATCGTTTTTGCGTTGTTTTTCCTGTTGTTTTCAATCTTCTGTATTACGGAACAGGATTCTGTCCAAAACGGAGAAAGTACGGAAGTTGTTCCTGCCTCAAAAGGACTTACGATGGGACAGTTTTTCCGTGTGTTCTTTTCAAGGCATATTCTGTCGTACATCCTTTGTATCAACATTCCGTTCCAACTTATTTATGTCGGTTTATTCCAGTTCCTGCTGCCTTTGTATATGAGCGATACTCTGTTGCTTTCACAGGGTAACATAGGTCGTATTCTTTGTATTTTCAGTATTGTAAGTCTTGCGGCTTCTTCTGTCAGCAAGTTCTCTGACCGCTTTAAGAATGACAAATTGCTTATTGCAGCCGGCGCTTTGTGTGTCGGTATAATAATGATTATTTTCAACTTCTGGCAGGCAGGCGGATTTATAATCTTCTTTGCACTGATGTTTGCAATGGGTATAGACAATGTCTTTATCGATGCTATCGAGGAAGTTTACATTGAATCCGGGTATGTGCGAGACGTTGATGAAGAAAACATTCTTCAAAGTTATAAAACAATTGAAAAAGTAATCTCTGTAGCAATACCTACCATTACGAGTGCGATTATCATAAAAATGGCATTTTCGGGCAGTATGCTTGTTATAGGTGCTTATTCTTTGATAGGAGCACTTTTGTTTATTGTTCTCGGTAAAAACGGACGGCATTCTGAAAATGAAAAGGGAGCACAGAAATGAAACGTATTCTGATACTTTTTGCTTGTGCAGTTTTTATTGGTCTTAGTCTTTGTGGTTGTACAAAAAATCTTTCTTCCGATCTTTATTGGAATGGTGCCGAGAAAGAAACAAAATGGGTCGAAAAAAATGTCCCTAATGCGGCGCGTTCTTCCCAACAGTCGGAAGTAATGTCTGATGCCGAAAAATACAGCATGCCGACCGAGCCTGTTTTGAAAAATGGCAACAAAAAATTTACAATCGGTGTTGTTATTTCGGGTGAATATTGGGAATTTTTTGATAATTTTAAAGCTCTTATTGAGGGTTTTACAAGCATAGGCTGGGCTCGTCCTATACAGATCCCTTCGTCAATTTCTACAACCAAACAGCTTATTTCCTGGTTGTCATGGCAAAATTACAGCGATTATATTGAGTTTTCGGAAGCATATTTTGTAAATTTGGAATGGGGTGAATCTGCTGCAGAGCTTGAAATGGCACAAAAGTATTTTTCGCAGGATGTGCCGGAGGTCGATGCTATTCTCGCATACGGAGGAATGGCTGCTAAAGAGTTTTATCAGCAGGAATCCTATTCTGTTCCGGTTTTTGCGGATGCAATTACAGATCCATTCGGTGCCGGTATAACTGTTTCGATTGACGATTCAGGACGCGATTTTTTCTCATGTAAAATAGACCCGGATATATACAAGCAGCAGTTACGCCTTTTCTCAAAAGCAACCGGTATGAAGACGATCGGTATTGTTTACGGTGACGATGAATACGGCAGAATATACAGTGCTGTTGGTGATGTAGAAGAAATAGCAAAGGAAGAAGGCTTTACAATTATCCGTAATACAAATGTTTTAGAGGATACGACAGATGAAACTGTAGATCTTTATCTGGCGGCTCTAAAAGATGTTGCTTCTAAGGCTGACGCAGTATATATAGGAGCAGGAACAGCTGTTACCGAATATGATATTATGGATCAGATTGTTGCTATCCTTGACGAAGCAAAAAAGCCTTCATTTGCGCTTGAAGGTTCTATACGCGTAAAGGACGGTATCTTATACAGTCTTTCTTCTGCCGGAATGACTAGTTCAGGAATCTATATGGCGACAAAACTGTCGCATGTTTTTTACGGTGCTGTTCCGCGTAAATTGCCGCAGAAATTTGAAAGCACTCCTTTTATTGCTCTTAACCTATACACGGCAAAAAAGATCGGCTACAAAGTGCCGATGGATGTTTTCATTAATTCTGATGAAATTTACATTGACCGCAAGGGAACTCTCAAACAGTCCTTTGCCGGTGCCGAAACATCCGCCGCAGGTTTTTCTGACTTTGCAAAGGTTGTAGAATCACATACAAATACTTATCAACCGCATTTTAAGTCGGATGGTTCAAAATTCAAAATTGGAATTGTACAGAGTGGTTCTTACTGGGAATTTACCGAACACTTCAGGGGAATCCTTTTGGGGTTGCAGCAGAACGGTTGGATTAATGCAAACATTACTATTCCATCCAATCCTGATAGTCTTGAATCTCTTTTGAAGGCACTCGGCGACCGTTACAGCGATTATATATACTTTGATCCTGCCTACAACATAAATCTTAACTGGGGAGACAGCATGAAGCGTGCTGACAAACTTAAGAGGGCAACTACAGAAGACGTTGACCTGCTGATTGCCTTTGGCGGTGTAGCCAGTTCGTTCTTTGGCGGATACAAGTCTTATTCGATTCCTGTTCTTGTCGAAGCTGTCAATGATCCTGTTGCTACAGGAATTTCTTATTCGCAGAAGGATTCCGGACGCGATTTTGTAACATGCAGGATTGATCCTACTCAGTATCAGCGTCAGCTGCAGCTTTTTCACAGTATGATTGGATTTAAGAAACTTGGTATTGTTTACGGTGATAATGAATACGGAAGAGCTTACAGTGCGGTAAACGATGTTGAAGTTGTCGCTCTTAAAAAGGGTTTTGAGATAGTCCGCAATACGCATGTAAAGGAAAAAATTGCACCTGATACCAAAAAGTTGTACCTTGATGCGCTTGACGATGTTTGCCGCCGTGCAGATGCGGTTTATATAGGTGCGTCAACGGCTGTTACTGAATATGACATCATGGATGATATTGTGAATATTCTTAACAAGTATAAAATACCATCCTTTGCACTGGAAGGTCAGATTCGTGTAAAAGATGGAATTCTGATGGGCGTATCTTCGTTGGAAACTGAAAAAATCGGTTTGTATAATGCTGACAAAATAGCGGCAATCTTCTCGGGTGAAAAACCGCGTGCTCTTGAACAAGTATTCACAGGAATGCCGTCAATAGTATTCAATATGACAACTGCCGAAAAAATTGGACTGGATATTCCGCTGGAAACGTTGTCATCCATAGATATATTGTATTGGTAATGGAACTAAAATGATTTACGAATTAAAAAATAAAACATTTTGGATTGATGAAGTAGTAGAAAGTTTACTTGAATATATGAAAGAGCAGGATATGGATACAGAGGGTCTCATAACCTGTGCGGCTGGTATGACGCCGTCGTGTCCGATTCATTTTGGCATTCTGCGCGAAATTGCTGTAAGTTCTTTTGTTGCTGATGAACTGCGTTCAAGGGGTTACCGTGTACGTCTTGTATATTATTGGGATGATTATGACCATTTTTGCAAAATCCCGTTTTATACGACAAAGGATAAAGTAGAGTCCTATCTTGGAAAAACGTTGCGTGAAGTTCCTGATTTTTCCGGTAGTTACAATTCCTATGGCGAACACTATATGCATACGTTTGAACTTTGTCTGCACCGTGCTGGTTTTACTCCCGATTATGATTATCAGGCAATAAAATATCGTTCCGGTTATTATAAAAAATATATTCAGCATGCGATTGAAAAACGTTTTGAAATATTTGACATTATAAATTCAGCAAAACAACCCTATTCGGCAGAAATACTAAAGCAGCGTGAAGCATATTATCCGTTGGAAGTCTATTGCGAAAAATGCGGTCGCGATAGCGCAAAAACCACATCCTACAATAAGGCAGACACTACTATTTCGTATGTTTGCCAAAAATGTGGTTACGAAGGAACATATAACATTCTTTCCGGTTTTAAAGGGAAACTCATCTGGAAGGCAAACTGGGCATTGCGATGGTCAGACGATTCTGTCAATTTTGAAAGCTCCGGTGAAAACCAGCTTACTGATACCGGTAGCTATTCTGTTGCAACACGTATAGCGGCCGACATTTTTGGAGGCAAAACACCTTTTTCGCTTTTATACAGGTTTATAGGTATTCCGGGAGTTTCAAAGGTATCGCGTGCACTAGGAGAGCGTGCTTTGGCGTCGCGTTTTTGCGATGTTCTTGAACCGCCTGTTATACGCTGGCTTTTGGTAAAAACACCACCGAACAAGCCGATTACAATTGATATTGAAGGTGGTATTTTCCGTATTTATCATGAGTGGGACATGTTCTGCAAAAAAGTTCGCAATGGTGAGGCAAACGATACAGAAAAACGTATCTGGGAAATTGCAACAAGACATGTAGCTACGCCGGATGTTGTTATTCCGTTTAAGATTATTACCATGGCGCTTGAGATTGCAAACGGTGATAAAAAATTTGCAGTCCGTCTGCTATACAAGATTACGGGATTTGAAGGTTCCGTAGAAGAACTTGAAATGAATATCTATCAGCGTCTTGATGCGGCATATAACTGGTTGTATACGTATAACAACATTAAGAACGAAACACAGCTTTTAAAAGAGTTCAATCAGACGGCATGGGATTCTTTGTCAGAGGACTGCCGTAAAGCGATTGATATAATCAATCGTGAAATCTTTTCGCTTGATACCGAAGCCCAAATCAATGAACTTTTGTATCGTGCGCCCAAAGACGTGCTGGCGCTTGCAAACGGTAAAATAGAAGAAGGTTCTCTTGCTGTCCTGCAGAAAGAAGTATTTACTGCTATGTACAGGCTCTTGTTCGGTACCGATAAAGGCCCGAAACTTGCAGCCTTATTAGCGTTGCTTGATAAATCAATATTCAGAACACTATTACGAGGAGTACGGAATGAGTGATTCAAAAAATCCAGAAATTGTCACTGGTTTTGACCAGAATGATGCTGTCGAAAAAAGAAATTCTATTAAAAACAGACTTCGCAAGGTGTTCATTCTGCTTTCGATTGGCATTATACTTTTAATATGCGTTTTTTCGGTTGTATATTTTTATTTTACAAACCGCAAGGATGCAATAAATTTGATAAGAAATAAAGTTCAAATTGCTGAGATTTTTATGGAAAATCAAAAATCGGTAACTTATGACTTTGCAAAGAGTATTGCAAACGACAAGTCTCTGCAGATCGGGCTTGACATGAAAAGTTCCGCTCGTATTTCGAGTTATCTGTATAATTTGCTTGAAAAAAACAGCAGCTATTATGTTACGATTTTTGACTCAGAGGGAAAAACCGTATCCGATGTCGGAAAGACCAAATCATCTGTGTTTACAAACCGTAAGGAACTTTCTTCTAATGAACAGCTTTTATTGCGTGAAGGGCTCAGTGGCACAAGCAGTATAGATACAATCTCGATTATGAATGGCTTGCAGGATCCGTTCCCATGCTATATTGCTACAGTTCCGGTTATCCGAAACGACGAGGTCATAGGTGTTGTTATGGTACGTTTTGTGTTTGAGGACAACACTGAATTTTTTACCAAACTGTCAAAGGATATAGCAGCCGATATTGCTATCTACGTGGACGGCGAGCCGGTTATAAAAACTGCTGCACTTGAAATATCACTTGAGCGTTACAATGAAGTTGCACATCTCAAAAAGAATATGGAAGATGTCAGCTTTAGCGAAACAGGATTGAATGAATACCGTATTCTTAAAGACAATAAAGACGGACTGGTTGGGATCCTCCATGTTTATGTTTCGGCGTTTTCTTATCTGAGGATTTTTATAACAGCCGTAATTATGTATGTACTTCTTGCAATAATTGTTATTGCTATTGTTTCGGTTGTTGTTCTAAAAGTTTCTGATTCTATACTTAATCCACTTGGTCAGCTTTTGACAGGTGTAAATAATTTCAGGTCGGGAAATCTGGAAGAAGATGTAAAACTTAGTATAAACGATGAAATAGGACGTTTGGGTGATGCTTTCAACGAACTTCGCAACGAATTGAGCAACAAAATTTCTACTATTGAGACAATGAACAGTTCTCTTGAACAGACAGTTGCCGAACGTACCGAACAGATTAATACCCTGAACGAAAAGATGAAACATTATCTTTCACCTCAGTTGTATGCATCCATTGCCGGTGGTGAGCGTGATGCAAGTATTGATACTCATTATCGTAAAAAGCTTACGGTTTTCTTTTCTGATGTTAAGAATTTTACTGCAACAACTGATTCTCTTGAACCTGAAGATATTTCTTCGCTGCTTAATTCGTATCTCGACCGCATGGCACAGATTGCTGAAAAATATCGGGGAACAATCGATAAGTACGTTGGTGATGCGGTTATGGTCTTCTTTGGTGATCCGGAATACACATCGGATAAAGATCATGCTATGCGTGCGGTGATGATGGCTATGGAGATGCAGCATGCAATGATTGAGTTCCGTGACCAGTGGAAACACAAAGGTATTGCAAATCCATTCCACGTCCGTATGGGTATAAATACTGGTTATTGTACTATAGGTAACTTTGGCTCGGAAATGAAAATGGACTACACGATAATCGGTAACAACGTAAACCTTGCAGCCCGTTACGAAGCTGCCTGTGAGCCGGATTCCATACTGATAAGTGAAGATACATATATGCTTGTTAAGGACGATATTGAATGTGTCGTTGCAGGTACTTACAATATGAAAGGAATTCCTGAACCCGTTACCGGTTACAAGCCTCTTCGTCTTATCAATAATACGGCAAAAAAAGAAATCGTCAGAATTACAGATAACGATGAACTTATTGTGAATAATGATTCGATTGATATCAAAAAGCTTTCTGTGGCAGAAAAGCGATCCTTGCTGCTTAATCTCAAAAATGCTTTTGATACCATTGCCGGTAAAGGTGCTAAAAAATAAGCTGGTTCAAGGGGTATTACTACAGCAGATCGGTTAAGAGTGTCGAGTATGGAAGTGGAATATTTACAAGCAGTTCTCTCTGATGTCGAACAAATTATTAGAATGAGACTTGCATATATACGTGATGATTTTGGCCCGCAAACTCCGGAAACTGAAAAAACAATAGAAAATCAGCTTAAAGACTATTTTAGGATTCATCTTGGTAAAGACTGTTTTGTTTTTGCGGCAAAAGAAAATGAGACTATTGTTGCTACGGCTTTTTTGATGATTGTAGAAAAACCTGCAAATCCGCATTTCTTGCATGGTAAAATCGGCGATGTGCTGAATGTGTATACTGTGCCGGAAAAACGCCGTCAGGGAATTGCGGGCAAACTTATGAAAATGATGATTGACTATGGATCAAAATTGGGCTTGGATTTTATTGAACTCAAAGCTACTGCCGATGGTTATCCGTTGTATAAAAAGCTTGGATTTGAAGATTCACCGTGTGAATATAAAGAAATGAAATATATTATTTTAGAAAAGTCCATCGGGAACATATAAGCATTTTACTTAAACACAAAAGCCATTTACAGAAAAATCGTGTTATAATAAATCCGTGAGGTTCTTATGACATTCGACGGAACACAAAAGATTATCGGTCGCGGCGCACAGGCAGAGGTTTTTCTTTATCACGGATTTGCATACAAAGTATACAAGCCAACCTATCCTGCAGAATGGATCAGTTTTGAAAAACAGCAGCAAAAGCAGATAAACAAGGCGGGGCTTTGTCCTGTGCGCTATTATGATACCGATGACAGTCACATTATAAAAATGGATTTGGTTGACGGCGAAACCCTCGAAGTCAAAATGAACCGATCTGTTAAAGATAATAAAGTTCATGAAATAATTGGAGGCTACAAGCTTCTTGGACGTGCGTTCCGGTTTGTACATGCGGCAGCTGTAGATGGACTTGAAATTCCTCATCTTCGTGATACTGCAGCATTTGGTTTAAATGAAGAAGATACAGAAAAAATCCTTCCGATTATTGAACGACTTTCAGCCAAACTGAAAAACTGTATTTGCCATCTTGATATGCATTTTTTGAACCTTATGCTTTCGTACAAAAAGCCGATTAGCGAGATGCTTGGATACACAATAATCGATTGGATGAACGCGCGGATTGCACCGCCTGTTTTTGACTATGCACGCACATATGTGATTTTTGACGAGTTTTCAAAAGAAGCTTTGGAATTGTACAAGCAGATTGTTTTACCGGATATCCTGACAGATGGTATTTGTGAATCTGATTTTGCAGACGCAGTTGAAGTTTGCTCTGTGATACGAAAACATGAAAAATGCCATTAACTATTTTCTTACAACAAACAATGATATTCATACAAGAAAAAACAGCATAACGCTATAGAATTATGATAACTAAAGTTTTCATTTTAACAGGGAATCCAAATACAAAAAAAGATTACATCCGGTGAGGACTACTCTGTTATAGGAGAAGGTCTATGAGCATTGATTTAAAAACTATGCCGAAGCTGGGCTTTGGACTTATGCGTCTGCCGGAAAAAGACGGTATAATTGACCATGGCAGGTATGCAGAATGGAGGATAGTTACATGAAAGCCGGTATGAACGATTTTTATACGTTAAATGACGGGTTTAAAATTCCTAAAATAGGTTTCGGTACATATAATGAAGAATTTGCGGACAACAAGGAAACGATTTTGCAGGCGATTGAATGCGGCTATCGGTTCTTTGATACCGCATCACTGTATGAGACAGAAAGGTCGCTTGGCAATGCGCTTAAAGAAAGCGGAATCGCAAGAAAAGACGTAATAATCGAGACAAAGCTTTGGATAGATGAGATGGGTGCGGACAATGTGGGTAAGGCCTTGGACAAATCGTTGAACCGCCTCCAGACCGACTATATCGATATTTATATGATGCACTGGCCCCGGCAGACTGGAGCCGACAGTGAAAACTGGAAGCAACTGGATACAGAGACCTGGAAGGCGATGGAAGATTTTGTAAGACAGGGAAAAGTAAAACGGCTTGGTCTGAGCAACTTTTTGCCGCATCACCTTAAGAATATTCTCGAAAACTGCACTATTAAACCTGTGGTTGACCAGTTGGAACTTCATCCCGGTTATTCGCAGGAGGCTGCTGTAACTTTTTGTGCTCAAAACGATGTCCTGCCTATGGCATGGAGCCCGTTAGGCAGGGGAAGGGAAAATGCGACAATAGGCAACTCTATTCTTGTTCGGCTTGCAAAAAAATACGGCAAAAGCATACAGCAGGTTAATCTCCGCTTTTTGCTGCAAAAAGGTATTCTCCCCATACCAAAGGCATCTTCTGTGGAACATATGAAAGCAAATCTTGATGTTTTTGATTTTGAGCTTTCGGAAGATGATGTATCCATGCTATCGTATATGCCGCAGACTGCATGGCTCGGTGAGCATCCCGATTTTGTAATTCCGGACAGGAAAAGCAATCCTGCCAATATATAGGAGCTGTATTAAATGAAAGTACTGATTATTAACGGAAGTCCAAAACCGGATGGAAACACTACAATTGCACTGAACGAGATGATTAGCGTGTTCAAAGATGAAGAAATTGAAACCGAAGTGGTTCAAATCGGGAACAAAGTCATAAGGGGCTGTGTTTCCTGCGGTTCTTGCGGAAGCACAGGAAAATGCGTGTTTGAGGATGAAGTAAATGTGCTTGCGAAAAAACTGGAGGCTGCCGATGGTCTTGTTCTCGCATCGCCTGTTTACTATGCATCAGCAAATGCTACGCTTATAGCCTGTCTTGACAGGCTGTTCTACAGTTCCCACTTTGATAAGACCATGAAGGTAGGAGCAAGTGTTGTTGTTGCCCGGCGTGGAGGTTGTTCCGCTACGTTTGATGAGTTGAACAAGTATTTTACTATATGCGGAATGCCGGTTGCTTCCAGTCAGTATTGGAACAGTGTTCATGGCAACTCGAAGGGCGAAGCTGTACAGGATGCAGAGGGTTTGCAGACAATGAGAACTCTTGCAAGAAATATGACTTTTCTTATGAAGAGCATTGCACTTGGTAAAGAAAAATACGGACTGCCACAAAAAGAGACATGGCAGCCGACACATTTTATAAGATAAAACAAACAGGAGGATTAAATAATATGAACGAAACATTAAAGGTATTGGAAACAAGAAGAAGCTGTAGAAATTTTAAACCGGATATGGTCAAAGAAGAGGATCTTAAAGCGATTATCAGGGCGGGAACCTTTGCGGCAACTGGAATGGGCAAACAGAGTCCGATTATTATTGCAGTGACGGACAAAAAACTGCGAGATGATATTTCGGAGGAAAACAGAAAAATCGGTGGCTGGGGTAAAGACTTTGATCCTTTTTACGGGGCTCCCGTTATTTTGATTGTGCTTGCAAAAAAAGAAGTTCCGACTCATGTTTATGACGGTTCTCTTGTTATGGGTAATCTTATGAATGCGGCAGAAAGCCTTGGAGTTGCAAACATCTGGATTCACCGAGCCAAAGAGGAATTTGAATCCGACTTTGGAAAGAGTATTCTTAAAAAACTCGGAATCACAGAAGATGTTGAAGGAATCGGACACTGTGCTCTCGGTTATGCTGCAGAACCTGCCAAGAATCCTGCCCCGAGAAAAGATAATTACGTTTACTATATTTAAAGGTATTATTTATGGAAAAGATTAAATGGGGTGTACTCGGTACTGCCAATATCGCAAGATACGCAACAATTCCCGGCTTGAAACTTGCAGAACATTGTGAACTGTACGCAATCGCCGGTAGAAGTGCAGAAAAGGCAGATGCGTTCAAAAAGGAATATGGTTTTGCAAAAGCATACGGCAGCTACGACGAACTGATTGCTGATAAAGATGTTCAGGCTGTTTATATTCCCCTTCCGAACAATCTTCACCTTAAGTGGGTAAAAGCTGCACTCCAAAAAGGCAAGCACGTCCTTTGCGAAAAGCCGCTTGCCTTGAATGCGGGAGATGCTCGTGAAATGTATGAGACTGCCCGTAAAAACGGTGTATATCTGATGGAAGCATATGCATATCTTCACAGCCCTTATGTTGAAAGCCTTAAAAAGGATGTGGCAGATGGTGTGATTGGTAATATTGATTATATTGAGTCTGCATTTATTACTCAGGGGTATAAGGAAGATTTCCGTTTGCACAAAGAATTAGGCGGCGGAGCGCTTTATGATTTGGGTTGCTATTGTACAACGATGATTCTGTCTCTGGTTGGTTCAGATCCTGATTTTGTAAAAGCTGATGCTGAGTTTTCTGATGAAGGTGTTGATGTAAATACAACTGCTATTATTCGTTTTAAAAATGGAACTCGCGCCTCTTTCAATGTGGGAATGATTCTCGGACAAAATACAAACGCCCGTTTTGACAGGCTTTATGTTCATGGAACTAAAGGCTCTATCCGTTCTGAAGTTGAATACAATCAGGAAGGAAATGTCAGCTATAAGGTTTTTACAAACACCGGTATAACTGAACGCAAGATTTTTGTTCCACAAAATTATTCACTCGAGCTTGAACAGCTGAACCGCTGCATTCTTAACGGAGAGACACCTCATGTTACACCGGAGTTTTCAATCAAAAATGCCGAACTGATGGATAAGATTTTTAAGGAAATAGGATATTAATATGAAAAAAAAAAGGCTTTGTTTATCGGTTTTACTGTACCTCAGGTGGAATAGAATTTGACCAGTGGTGTGACCGTGTAATTACAGCACTTGAAAAAGCAAAAGGAGAAATCTGATTATGAGACTAGGAACTTCTTCCCCGTTAAAACACAAATCCCCTCAGGAATGGGTCGAAAAACAGGTTAAACTCGGCTGTGGTACTGTTGTCTTCCCGCTTTCATGCAACGATGATGAAAAGAAAATAATCGCATATAAAGACGCTGCCGAAAAAGCCGGGCTCACAATTGCCGAAGTCGGAATCTGGCGGAACGCTTTAGCTGGTGACCCGGATGAACGAAAAGCCAATGTGGATTACTGTGTTAATCAACTGCGGCTTGCTGATTTTCTGGGTGCACGTTGTGCTGTAAATGTTGCGGGTGCCTTTGGTCCGCGTTGGGATGGTGGTTATAAGGCCAACTTTACAGACGAGGCTTGGGAAAAAACAGTTGCAATGGTTAAAGAAATCATAGATCGTGCAAATGTAAAGAATACGTATTTTACACTTGAGCCTATGCCGTGGATGATTCCGACTGGCCCTCAAGAGTATCTGCGCATTCTTGATGCGGTTGACAGGGATCGTTTTGCAATTCATATGGATATAATCAATATGATAAACTCGGCTGACAGATATTTTAAGGCTGAGGAATTTGTCGATGAATGCGCAAACCTTTTTGGCAAACAAATCAGAAGTTGTCATATTAAGGATGTTCATTTGGATGAACGCTACACAGTCAGATTGGAAGAATGTGGTCCCGGTGACGGAGAGTTTCCTCTCAGATATTATGTTGAAAAAATGAATGAGTTGGATTCCGAAATGCCCGTTATTCTTGAACATCTAAGTACTGACAAACAATATTTTAAATATATGAAGTACTTAAAGGAGCAGCTCGATGGCTTATACAAGACTCTCTGATGCAAATGAAATAACCGCACGCTATATGGATTCCATTTTAATTGAGGAACGCCTGATTGATTCAGTAGTTGCAGATACTTCAACCAGACTTTTGGGCGAAGTTTTTGACATGCCTGTTCTGACCCCGGCTTTTTCGCACCTAGGCAACTATGATGGTCGAAAATATACCGGTCTCGAAGAATATTCTTTTGCGGCAAAAGAGTGCAATGTTCTCAATTTTGTTGGTATGATGGAAAATGAACAATTCAAAAAAATCATTGCTACTGGAGCAAAAACTGTTCGAATTGTAAAGCCGTATGCGGATAATGAAAAAGTGAGAGACCAGTTTAAATCGGCTGAAGACAACGGTGCCTTTGGTATTGGAATGGATATAGACCACATCTTTGGTACTGGTGGTTATGATGTTGTAGTTGGTGAAAATATGGCTGCACAAACTTTTGATATGCTGCAGTCTTACATTTCGTCTACAAAACTGCCGTTTGTCGTAAAAGGGGTTTTAAGTGTGGCGGATGCGGTAAAGTGTGCAGATGCCGGTGCTAAGGCGATTATAGTGAGCCATCATCATGGCCGGCTGCCTTATGCAGTGCCGCCAATGATGATTCTGCCGGAAATTAAAAAAGCACTTGTGGGGCGTGGAGTTAGAATTTTTGTCGATTGTGGAATAGCAACCGGTGCAGATGTTTTCAAAGCCCTTGCTCTTGGTGCTGATGCAGCAGCTGTTGGACGTTCGATGCTTCCGTCTTTGGAAAAAGAAGGGGTACAGGGTGTTACCAAGTTCTTACAAAGTGTGAACGATGAACTGCGATTCATTATGAGTTCAACAGGGTTTAAAACTGTGGCAGAAATCGATGTTTCAGTACTGAGGAAAATGACATTCTGAAAAGGAGATTATTATGGAGCTTAACTTTGAACTGTACGACAACAATGACGAAAAGATTGCAGTTATAAGTCAGAAAATGCTTTCGGTTCTTTGAGGCTTGTATGGAATTTAGAAAGGCAACAGAAAATGATATCGAAGAAATCTGTCTTATGGTAAAAAAGGCGATAACGGTGATGAATCAGAACGGCATTCCTCAGTGGGATGAAATCTATCCTACAAAGGAAGAATTTCTTGATGACATATGCGGTAGTCATTTGTACAAAGGTATTATTGATAATCAGATTGCGGTGATTTATGTTTTGAACAAATGGCAGGATGAGGCATATTCTTTTGCAAATTGGAGTTACACGGGAGATGACTTTTGTGTACTTCACAGGCTTTGTGTAAATACAAATTTTCAGAATCAGGGAGTTGCAAAAAAAACACTGGCACATCTTGAAAAGCAATTGCGTAATACCGGAACAAAAGCAATCCGGCTGGATGTTTTTACTGAAAATCCTTATGCGCTCAAGCTTTATGAAAAAGCTGGTTACCATAAGACAGGAACTGCAGATTGGCGGAAAGGAAAATTCCTCTTAATGGAAAAGATTTTGTAAAAAAGGATTTTTTGTGGAACAAAACGTCCTTGGTAATAAAATGATAACAATAACAAACGAAGCTGCAAGAAGCTTTCTAGTGAATTATCAAAACCTCAATGGTAACAGTGGGCTCAAAGGCAGCAACGGAGTAATGGAGTTTATGCAGAAGGTGCGCTGCGTTCAGTTCGACCCGCTCAATGTTGTGGGGTGTAATCCGGATTTGGTGATGCAGTCGCGCATAAAAGGCTATAAACCCGAAGTTTTGTTCGATTTGTTATACAAAGAACGTTGTTTATACGATGCCCCCGACAAGATGATTTCTATCATCCCGACAGAAGATTATCCTAAGATGGCACGTATCCGGCAAAAAACCGTTGATCAGTTAAAAGATATTCTTACATGGCGAAAATCTCTTGGTGCGCTTGACTTACTCGATGAAATAAAAGAGTTGATTCGCGTAAACGGAGCACAGCCTGCAACTAAAATTAACATAGGTGAAAATGTGGATTCGGGTAAATGGGGTCACAAAAAACTTTCAAGTGCAGCTCTGGATTATCTTTATCATTCTGGAGAGCTCGGAATAAGCTCAAAAATCAAAACCCATAAAGTCTACGACTTGAGTGAAAACTTGTTTCCCCCTGAGGTTTTGAATACTGAAGATCCGTTTAAAACCGAGATCGATTTTGCAAAATGGTATATCAAGAGAAGAATTGGAGCGGTGGGGCTTGTATGGAATAAGAATGGTGGTACATGGCTTGGTTTTTATGTTTCAGATTCAAAACTGCGTACTCAGGTTCTTAATGAATTGGTAGAAGAAGGGCAGATTCTTGAAGTCCAGATCGAAGGCTCAAAGGAAGCATTCTATATCAGAAAAGAAGACGAGCCTCTCCTTGGAAAACCCGCTAAAAATAATACAGCTCAATTCATTGCCCCGCTTGATAATCTTATATGGGATAGAGGCATGATTCAGGAACTATTTGATTTTGAATATTCATGGGAAGTCTATACACCGGCTGCAAAACGTAAGTTCGGCTATTATGTTCTTCCTGTGCTGTATAAAAACCGCTTTATTGCACGCTTTGAACCGGAACCTTGCAGAGGCAAATCTCCATTGCAAATCAAAAATTGGTGGTGGGAGCCGGGCGTAAAAATTACTGACCGGATGATTACCACACTAAAAGATGCTTTTACTCGTTTTAGTAAATTCCTTGGAGTCGAAATGATGAATGAAAAATATCTTGAAGAAAAATTAGAGAGAAAAAATGGATGAACTTATAATTTCTGCACTTCATCATGTTTCGATGAAATGTGATGATCCCCTGGTTTTTGAGAAGACAATAGTATTTTATACTGATATTCTCGGTTTTTCAGTAAAACGAAAATGGGCAGATGGAGTATTGTTACAGTCAGGAACAGCTTGTATCGAGATTTTTACGAATGATACCGGCATCCGCGAACTTGGTGCGATACGTCATTTTGCACTTGCTACTGATAAAGTTGATGAATTGGCTGTGAAAATTGAAGCAGCTGGTTATGAAGTTTTTATAAAGCCCAAGAATATTGTGATTCCGTGTGAACCTGAATTGCATGCGCGCATATCATTTTTTTACGGACCTCTTGGTGAACAGGTAGAACTGTTTGAAGAACTGGATTAGATATATTTTGTGAACGGAGAAATGATGGATTTACCACAGCATATTTATCGAATGGAAACCATTTTTGACAAAGCACAGTATCTGTTGAATTCACTGGAAGAAAAGATTTCAGAATTTGAGGCTTTCCAACTGGAAATACAAAAACTTGAAGAATATTACGAAAGCCCTCTTTGGAAAAAAGATTTTGAAATGGACGAAGCTGGTATGTTCCCTGAAGAAGTAAAGCGAGGGGTTCTTTCAGAGGATGGTATTTACAATATACTTGAACGATACAAAGAATTACTCGATTTGCTGAAAGGCCCGGACAAAACCGAATAACTGAGTAATTGATTGTTGCTGTAATGTCTAAGATTTCGCTTTCTTTTCTGAAAGAGTAAGACCTATTAATGCTGCTACCAGCACTATCGGGAAAATGCCTCCGGCAAGAAGTCCGCGCTGCAGATTATCACCTGCTGCCTGACTGATGTTTCCTACAAGCACTGGACCAGCTGAACCACCGAGATCTCCAGCCATGGCGAGCATTGCGAAGAATGCAGTACCGCCCTTAGGAATTCTTGGTGAACACACACTGATTGTTCCTGGCCACATTATTGCGACCGAGAAGCCGCAAATCAGACAGCCTGCCAAACTAACTATCGGTAATGGTGACAATGATGCCAAAAGGTAACTTATTACACATGTTATACCGGAACAAATCATAAACTTGATAAGATTTATACGGTCGCCAAACTTACCAAAAAGTGCTCGGCAGATTCCCATAGCTACAGCAAAGAGGCAAGGGCCTGCAAGGTCACCGGCAGTCTTGGAAAGTCCGAGAGCTGCCTCTGCAAAGGCTGATGCCCATTGCGCCATAGAAAGCTCAGAAGCTCCTGCGCAAACCATAAGAACCACTGCTACATAAAAAAGCGGTAGACGGAATAAGGCTATAATTCCCATTCCTTTTTCACCGCCGGTCGGGTGTTCAATCGGACAAGATGCAAAATTAAAAACATTGACAACAGGTACAATCGCCCATATACACGTTAGTATCTTCCAGTTTTGAATTCCTACAAACCTAAAAAACAAAGTCGAAAGTAGAATTACACCAACAGAACCCCAACAGTAAAACGAATGCAAAAGACTCATTGTTGCTTCCTTGTGTTCGAACGGACAAGCCTCAACAATCGGACTTACAAGTACTTCAATCAAACCGCTTCCAATTGCATAAACAACAACACTGATTATAATTCCAATAAAAGGATCCGGCATGAGGTCTGGTAAAAAACCAAGAAGTACCAGCCCCGCTGCAGAAGTAACTTCGGAAGTAACCACACATTTCCTATAGCCGATTTTATCAACTACCTGAGCACAAATGATATCTACAATCAACTGAGTCATAAAAAATACAGCCGGAATAAGCGCAATTTTTCCAAGTGGAATATCATAACTATTGTGAAAAGTCAAAAATAAAAGCGGCGCGAAATTTGCAGCAATAGCCTGAGTTATAAAGCCCAGATAACATGCAATGAGGGTTTTCTTATAATTCATACTTATATATAGTAAACGAATATATGAAAGTCTACAATGGTGCAAAAAGCCTTATCTGATTCTTACAGTTTTTTTACCAGATCTCTGCATAACATCACGAGGTTATAACGAATGCCTCTTCTTTTATCCCAGGAACGGGTATCCCATTCATCCTGCGAAACATCGTCACCACCGTAGATGATTGCGGCGTAATCAAACTTACGGAACTGAGAAACTGCAATACAGCCTGCCTGCTCCATCTCAACGATTTTTGCTCCCTCAGCCTTGCGCTGTTCAATGAGAGCTTTTGTTTCTCGGAACATTGCATCAGTTGTCCATGTAATACCGGTGAGGTATGCAATATTATGTTCATCAAGGTAATCTGTCACCTTTTTTGTAACCGCTTTATCAGTATAGATATAGCGGGACGGCTCAATGTAGCGGTATGAAAAACCTTCATCCCGGATTGCGCCTTCTACAACCAGCAGTTCGCCTACCTTGATGTTTTTATCTAGAACACCGCCACCGCCGCAGAACATAACTTTTGTAAGGCCACAGGCTGCAAGAAACTCAAGATTTCCGGCACATGCAGGACAGCCGACATAGCCGAGTGTAATAAGAATTTCAGGAGCGTCTGTAAAGCGGTAAACCTCAACAGGATTTTCACCGGAAATATGCCGCTCAAGCTCAATAAGTCCGTCTTTTTTCAGAGAATCCATGACATCAGGAAAAAAAGTAATAATCAGTTTGTCTGTCTTAAACTTTTCAAGATTCCATTTATATGGATTAACAACAGAATCGTTGTCTGTATCAAATTCAAGAACCGGATATTCATTGGCTCGTACCATATCAAACCTCCTGTGCAGGGCTGTTAACAACCATATTCGTTTTAATTTCTGAAAACCTATCACACATTCATCGGTGTTGCAATAAAAACTTATTGACAAGTTTACTTGGCAATGATATAAACAAAGATATTGCATAGTATACTTGGCAAGGAGATTTTATGAAAATACAAACAATCCGAAGGTTTTTGCTTACTTTTTCGATGCTGTTGTTTCCGATTACGATTTATTATTTTTCACCATACCTCATAATTGTGGCGGCATTGCAGCATGTGATAAACGGAAGTTTTATCGTTTTCACACTGATGTTTATTTTTGGAATTTTTTTCGGAAGATTATGGTGCGGTTTCCTGTGTCCGACTGGTGGCATGAGTGAATGCTTTGAACGTTTTTCCCCTAAGAATCCTAAACAGGGTTGGCGGAATTGTCTCAAGTATGGAATCTGGGGCATTTGGCTTTCAGGTGTGATCGTGTGTCATTTTTTGGGGAAAGGTGATTATACTATACAGCCGTTTTTCATGACTGACCATGGCATTTCTATTTCTGATATATACAGTTATGTGATTTATTATGGAATTGTAATTTTGTTTTTGATTCCGGCAATTATTCACGGTAAACGTGCAAACTGTCACTATATCTGTTGGATGGCACCCTTTATGATTATGGGCTACAAGTTTGGCCGGCTGATACACCTGCCGCAATTAAAAATTAAAGCACAACGTGACTCATGCATCAGCTGTGGAGCCTGCAGCAAGGTTTGTCCGATGAGCGTGGATGTGAAAAATATTGTTTCTACTGGTAAATATAACGAACTTCGTACTGCTGAATGTATTCTCTGCGGTGAGTGTATTTCAGCTTGTCCAAAGAACATTTTGAAATATAAAATAACAAACAAATAGGAGTGAATAAATGACAAAAGAAGAAATTCTGGAACAAAGCCGAAAAGAAAACAATGATAAAGACATTTTCGACCTCGAGGTACAGAAGACGGCTGCCATAGCCGCATATTTCTCTTCACTCGGTCTATGCGTCTTTGTTTCCATTCTCAACTGGATTTTTACAAAACGCATCAGTGTTCAGTGTTGGATGATTTTCTTTGGAATGCTCTCCATCGCTTTTTTTGTTAAATTTTTTAAGATGAAAAAGTGGCATGAACTTTTTGTAGCACTCGGCTATCTTGCAATTTTCATTGCTCTTACAGTTGTGTTTATCTTCCAGCTCACCGGCCGACTCGAGGTT
>JAEEQG010000113.1 GCA_016285185.1 Spirochaetota bacterium | reverse complement strand
GGTTGGTTGCAGATTTTTGGCAAGAATTACAGCGTTTTGTGGAACTTCGTCAAAACTGTGTCTTGCAGTACCATTCAAAATACGTGTTACACGACCATAAATATCGCAAATGTCGTCAGCCCGTTGCTTAAGATAATCGTCATTTGTTGCTCTGAGCTGTTCCGCCGCCTGCTGATACTTTGTAAAAACAATGTAAGCTATATTAAAAAGTTTGGTGCTGAATTCCTGCTTGATTTCGTTTATAAAAATCTGGTCATCCAGCATAAGCATATAACTTTCAAAAATCTTTTTTTCGTCTGGGTTTTTGGAATTTGATAAAGATGCTAAATCATTCTTAACTTGTGAAACGGCATTAAAAAATTGATTCCACTGTGGTTCAATTTCTTCGGGTTTTATTGTGCTTTTTATTATTGTTGATTCATTTTCTGCGCGGATTATAAAAATCCTACCTTTGCAACAGCCCTTTGAAATCGGAATACCATTTACAATTTTCATAAAAATATAATATCAGTGAGCGCGCTAGCTGTCAAATACGACGGCAGTTACGTGTTTATTGTGATGACAATCTTTTTTTGTTGTATTATAATTCATTTGTTATGGCACAAAAAAAATCAAATTCACCTGTCATTTTGTTTTGTATTGTTTTTGGAACAATAATCGTTGCACTTTTTTTACTTAATGCTAACAAAATAAAAAATGTTCTTGACGAAACAAAATTCTTTGATTCAGTTTTTGGAAAAACAAATACGACGATTCAGGTTGATGATGAAGTAATAGTGGAGCCTGTTGAATTTGACACAAAGACCGGCAATGAATCCGAAGTTATAACAATTCCTCTGCAAACAAACACGGAAGCACCTGTAGATATTACTTCCGTAACGGAAGATACCGGAGATGAGCCGGAAGAACACATTATAAAAAGTGAGAATGAAGTTGTTTCCGAAGTTGTTTCTCCTAATACGGAGATGACAAAAACCACGTTGTATTTTATGTATATTGACGGTACAGGTTCTCTGCTAAGAAAAGAAGTTGTACGGGAAGTTCCTAAATCAACATCGCCGCTAACAACAACTCTCAAAACTTTGCTGAACGGTACAAATGCTGAAGAAGAAGAAAAAAACTATGTTTCTCTCATACCGGAAGGAACAAGGCTGATTTCTGCAACTATAAAAGACAAAGTGGCCTTTTTGAACTTCAACGATGATTTTCAGTGGAACAAATACGGCTCTCAGGGCTATTTTGGTCAGTTGATGCAGATTGTTTACACGGCGACCGAATACCCGACTGTTGACAGAGTACAGATATTAATTGACAGCCAAAAACTTGAGTTCTTGGGAAACGAGGGAATCTGGATAGGTTCACCGCTTTCCCGCAACAGTTTTGACTAATTTTGTCGGAAAGTTTAGGTGAATTATCTACTTTCAAAGTTTTTTCATTTGCTTTATAATTAAAATAAGATTTCATACACTTATTATTGAGGGTTGATTATGGTTATTCTCACATTGAACTGCGGAAGTTCATCCGCAAAATATCAGGTTTATGACTGGGACAATAAGGACGTTTTGGCAAGTGGTGTTGTAGAACGTGTTACACAGCCGGGTTCGGTAATTACCCACAAAGCAAAAGGTAAAGACAAATATGTAAAAGAAAGTCCGTGTCCGACACATAAAGAAGCTATCGAGCTTATTATTTCAGCAATCACTGATAAAGAACACGGTGTAATCAGCGACATGAATGTTATTAAAGCTGTTGGTCACCGCGTTCTTCACGGCGGCGATAAATTTACAAAGTCTGTAATTTGTACGCCGGAAATTATAGAAACTTTCCGTTCTGTTCAGGATCTTGGACCTCTTCACAATCCCGCTAACATCATGGGTATAGAGGCAGCACAAAAAGTTCTGCCGAATGTTCCACACTGTGCGGTTATGGACACAGCCTGGCATCAGACAATGCCGCCTGCTTCATTCATGTATGCTATTCCGCACGAATGGTATGAAAAATACGCTGCAAGACGATATGGTTTTCATGGTACATCATTTTTATACACTGCAAAACGTGCTTCTGTTCTTTTGCACAAACAACCAAAAGATACAAATGTTATCATTGCCCACATCGGTAATGGTGCTTCAATGTGCGCAGTAAAGAACGGACAGTGCTTTGATACAACAATGGGTATTACGCCTCTTGAAGGTCTTGTAATGGGAACACGTACAGGCGATATGGATCCTGCACTTCCATTTTACATTATGCGTAAAACAGGCATGACACCTGCGGAAATGGATACCGCAATGAACAAAAAATCTGGTTTGCTCGGTATTACAGGCAAATACACAGACCGCCGCGATGTTGTAACTGCAATGGAAAACGGTGATCCAAAAGCAATACTTGCCGTTGAAATGGAAAGCTACCGTCTCAAAAAATACTTCGGCGCATATATGGCAGCCCTCGGCGGCGCAGAAGCCATCGTATTTACAGC
>JAEEQG010000112.1 GCA_016285185.1 Spirochaetota bacterium | reverse complement strand
TAGTGTTTCTATCTAACATTAAATTACTCCAATAAATAAATATTAAGGCCTTCTGTTTATAATATCAAGAGAAAAGTAGAGATTTTTATAATTTTTTTTATTTTAGAGTATTTTAAGAGCCTTAAGTATCACTACACTTACATAATGAAAAAGAGCGAACTTTCTTTGTTAATCTTTTCCAAACCGATTTACCCACGGTAAATAAGCGGTGCAAACAAAAAAACGGCGTATATGTGATACGCCGTTTGTACGATTTGAATTAATCAAGTGTTATGGACGACGTGATCCTGTTACACTTGCTCCTGCACCTATGGTTATAGTGCTACCACCGGTTCCATTATCAATATCATATACTGAGCTGCCTGCGCCAGTACCTTTTGTTGCGGTAACAGTTCCACCATTGATAGTAATATTACCACAAGTACTTCCGTTACCACGTCCTATGCCGGGCGCTGTACCTGTACCATTGGCAGTAATAGTTCCACCGTTGATTATAATGTTTCCACAGGTCATACCTCCAGAACCACATCCAATTCCAGCCGCGTTACTACCACCTGTAGCTGTAAGAGAACCAGTACCGGTAATTGTAAGTGTTTTACCGCTGGAAATATAAATTCCTGCATTATCAGCAGATCCTGAAACAGAATTTGTACCAACGAGAGTTATCGTAACATTACCACTACAATATATACTATCTAAAGAACTATTAGTAATTGTCACACCGTTAAGGGTAATTGCTGTTACACCATTGGGAATACTAACATATTTTCCACTAGGGAGAGTACCTGTAAGAATGTCATTATTTTGTGCTGTATAAGAATAAGAACCCGCTGCTGTCGCAAGGTTAACGGTATTGCCTGTAGCTCCGCCACCGCCGCCGCCAGAACCACCGGATGAACCGCCAGAGCTTCCGCCGGACGAACCACCGCCGCTTCCTCCACCGGATGAGCCGCCTCCAGAACTTCCACCGTTGGAACTGGTACTGCTGGTAGATTGAGGTCTAGGTATTATTAATGCTTCGCCGCCTCCACCACTGCTGCCTCCACATGCTGTCAGGCTCAAAATAAACGAAATCAAAGCAATAAAATAAATTACTTTTACTAATTTTTTAGGAGTTGAGAATACCCCCCCCCTTGTCAATTGTATAGTGTTTCTTTTTAACATTTAATAACTCCAATAGATAAATATTAAGGCATTCTGTTTATAATATCAAGAGAAAAGTAGAGATTTTTATAATTTTTTTTATTTTAGAGTATTTTAAGAGCCTTAAGTATCACTACACTTACATAATGAAAAAGAGCGAACTTTCTTTGTTAATCTTTTCCAAACCGCTTATCCTGATAGGATATACACACCAAACAGTGCGCGAAACTACTTTTTTTACCGAAAATATAAACGATGAAAAAAGCAGTTTTTTATTTGTTTTTTGTTATTCTCTGTGTCTTTTTTTGCTCAGCGGAAGAAACAATAAGAATCGAAAACGAAGAATTGATGAAACTCTCCGACCTGAACGGCATTTGGGAAAACGACAGCCGTTTTCTTGTTTTCAATACCGATACAATTTCTTTTGTTCTAAAACCTTTTTACCGTTTTTATTATGACGAGACAGATACTTTAAGAGCAGGACTTACCACCGGTGAAACAGGCGAAACCGTTTTGAGAGTCAAGTATTCAAATCAAAAAAAGACACTGCCCCACCCTATCTGCGTAATCAACGATAAACTGTTTCTGGACTTTTTCTGCTACGGCAGCGCATTTTTGGAATCTCCCGAAACCGATGAGCTGCATAAAACTTCACCTCTGTATGGTTACTGGCGTGCAGGCGGCAATGTCAATGCGATTGAACTCGCCGTTCCGCAAAACCAGCGCGAAGTTACCTGCTATTATTTTACTGATTCGCATGTATATTTTTTGCGTTACTGGCGGGCGGATATTCCGTATGATAAAATTGCCGCAACCGTAACTGACGGCGATTTTTCTTTTGACATAGACAAACTCTTAATGATTGGCGACACTGTTTATACATGTGTCACCGGCAGGGGAACAAAAGTGAGGTATTTTGAAAAATACCCGTACATCATAAGCGGAGACACCATAACAATAAAAAAGCAGGAAGATGACGTTGTATTTCCGCTTTATGTTTCGCATAACGGCAGTCTGCTCTCACTTTCTGAGCCGTATTTGACAAAATCAAAAGTTGCAGACCTTCCTGCAGAAATAACCGCTCACAATTCATTAAGACATTTTCCTATAAAGCCGTGGTTCAAACTTTGGGATCTCGACTTTCACTGGGAAGAAATAGAATACCTGCGCAACGGTCGCCGAAAGTAATGTCTTGACTAAATAGCACTGTTCCGATAATATAAAAGCATCTTTCGGAACGTAGCGCAGCTGGTAGCGCGTCTGCTTTGGGAGCAGAATGTCGCAGGTTCAAATCCTGTCGTTCCGACTAGCTTAAAGTACGGTCTGTTTATAGATCGTACTTTATTTTTTTTGTGGCCGGCGGGTCAATGGCGATATGGACAAGAAAAACTTTTTTCCTATTGCAGTCAAACTCATCTCAATAATAACGGCAATCATCCTTATATCTCTTGCCATAACAACATTCCTTATAACCGCCGTAATCCGTAATGATGTACGAATAACAGCAGAGAACAACAATTTTTCACTTAACACTCATTCCGCATCCGAAGCCGAGATTTTTCTCAACTCAATCATCACAAATACTACTTTTATCATCAATCTTATCAATAATTCAGAGAACTCAGCCACAGTGTCTGAATCCGTATTTGAGACAGACCGCACCATAGCGGCGATTCTTGCTCCCGGTACTCTTGAGCTTGTAAACAACAACTTTTTTTATTCTGACGGTTTTGACCTTGAACACATAAAGGAATACGAAAAACAAAACGAAGAGGCTCTGCAAAAGGCAGAAAACGGCGAATCAGTTCTGCTCAACGCCTATCCGTTCTTCGGCACACAGCTTTTGGCGCTTTTTGTTCCACTGCAGCTCAACAATACAAACACTGCCGTAATGATACTTTTTGACTCCGGCGCACTTACTGACTCTTTTGGAAGCGGTACAAACAAAGCGGTTCTTGTAAACAGCCGTGGAGACATACTTGTTTCTTCCGACATAGACGCAATCCGTAACGGTGAATCAATCAGTGGAAGCGCAATTTTTGATATAGTTTCTGAAGGTTCCAGCAGACAACGTCAGCTTGTCTACACCGAAAACGGCTCCGAGATTTTTGCCTCATTCTGCAGACTTTTGGGTGGTGAAGCCATAGTCATAACACAAATCACCGATGAGATTGTTTTTGAAGCGCTCAGAACCGCTACAAGGCGCAATATCTGGCTCGGTCTTACGGTTATGTGGTTTGCTGTTCTTTTTGTCTGGTTCTTTTCAAAAACAATCAGTCTGCCGGTTTCGCGGCTTGAGAACACAGTACACGAAATTGAACAGGGAGAATATGATGTTCAGCCCGATGTTCATACACACGACGAACTTGAAGTTCTCTCTGACAGCATCGTAAAAATGAGTCAGGGGCTTAAAGAACGCGAACGGCTCAAAGAATCTTTCGGCCGGTTTACAAACTCACAGATTGCCGAAAAAGCAATGCGCGGTGAACTTCAGCTCGGTGGTGAAAACCGCTTTGTCACGATATTTTTTACGGACATACGCAATTTTACGGAATATTCCGAAAAGCTCCAACCGGATGAAGTTGTTACTTTCCTCAATGACTTTCTGGAAATCATGGTTGAGTGCATAACAAGAACAGGCGGATGCGTAGACAAATTTATCGGCGACGCTATTATGGCGGTATGGGGCGCACCGAACGGATCGGCTTCTTCCAAAGACGATGCGCTTGCCGCTGTTTCTTCCGCATTCCTGATGCGCAGTGCGCTCATCGAATACAACAAAAAACGTGTCGAAAAAGGTCTTTCTCCGATTCATACAGGTTGCGGTATCAACAGCGGCGATGTTGTTGCGGGCCAGGTCGGTTCCCACGAAAGAATGGAATACACAGTCATCGGCGATACCGTAAACCTCGCATCCCGTATCGAATCAATCAACAAGCAGCTTTCTACAGACATTCTCATTACCGAAAACACATACAAACTTGTAAAGGAATATTTGGTCGCCGAAAAAATGCCGTCTTTCAAGGTAAAAGGCAAGAAAAAAGCCGTAAAGCTTTATGCGCCTGTAGCCCTTAAAGACTCACCGTACAGTCTGCCGGAAGGAACAGTTCAGTATAAAACACTCAAAGAACTGCGAAAAATGCTCGGCATGAAAGAGCCTGACTTATCAGGAGTGGATATCGATGAAGAAGAAAAAAAGTACCATATTGAATAAAAAAGATATTATCGTAATCTGCATCTGCCTTGTCGGAATCTTTTCATGTCTTGCAGGCTATTTTTTGGACGTATACAGGGTAAACAAACGCAACGATATTCAACCGGTAGCTGAACTTACAAGCAAGGTAAAATCAGTACAAAGACGTTTTCGCGACAGGCTTGTCTGGGATATGCTCCGCCCTTCTTCGCCGCTTTATGCAGGCGACTTTGTAAGAACAGCCGCTTATTCCGAGGCAGTTATCACGTTCAATTCAGGTGCAGTGCTCAACATGTCGCAGGACAGCTTTATCGAGATTTTACCTGAAGAAAAGAACATGACCTTAAAAATCACATCCGGTAATGTTTCGCTCAAGGCAACCGAAAAAATCACGCTCACAGCAGGTACCGAAGTTTTGGAAATCGAGAAAGGCTCGGTAGTTTCAATGAACGTAGAAGCCGTCGCTCCTACAATTAAGGTTGTTTCCAAAAACCGCAAAACGGAATCCGCTCCTGCAACCGTAAAAAAAATCAGCCTTTCTGTTCAGGAAGGTACCGTAAGACAAAACAAAATAGACGGCACAATCGTTCAGGTAAACGCAGGTTCACAGCTGGTAATGGGTGCGGACGGCAATCCTACCAAAGACCCGGCCTTGATAATGCTTTCACCGCTACCTGTACAAAAAATAGCGAAAAAAACAGACGAAAACGCCCGGATAGAATTTGTCTGGAAGAACTATAACTATGCAAACGACACGACAACAAAAATAGAACTGGCTTATGACAAGAATTTTATTTACCGTTATGACGAGCGGGTTGTTTCCGGTACAGAATCAACCGTGTTCGAGCTGCCCACAAGAGTACTCTACTGGAGAGCTTCTCCTGCGGACAAAAACGGTATTCCGCTTGATACGCACACTGTAAGCGGCACAATCCAGGTTCAGACGGCAATGCCTGTCCGCAAGTTGCAACCTCTCAACAATGTAACATACAGTCTCAAGTCCTCAAAAGCCACTTTACGCTTTTCATGGACGCAGGACGAACTGGCAGACGGCTACGAACTGACCATTGCCGACAACCCCGAAATGAAGAACCCGCTCATTTCGCACAAGACACAGGACACATACGCAAATCTATCAGGCTTTGAAGAAGGACTCTGGTACTGGCAGGTAAAACCGTGCTATTCGGATACGATGCTGTACATGATAGACGAAACTGAACCCGCGTGCTTTGCAGTAAAAGGCGGAATCGCGCTCAAAGCAGTCAAACTACTCAAACCGGTCAGCGAAGACGTAATCTTTACGGCAAACGGACGACAGCCGGTTCTTTTCAACTGGTCAGCAGGAACTGACGCAAAAACATATACTCTTTACATCGCCGACAATCCCAATCTTACTAATCCTGTTTTTTCAGCAGAAACGGAACAGAACTATTATTCAATCACACCAAGCAAAGCAGGTCTCACAGGCGGCAAAAAATGGTACTGGGGTATCAGCTACAAAGACACAAACGGCAAAGATGCGCCGGATTCCGATGTTTCTTCGCTTTATACGATAGACAAAGCACCTTATTACAAGGTTACTTCACCTGCCCCGGACAGCAGTTTTACGCAGACACAGTTCATGTCCGCACTCTTTACGGTCGATACGAACCTTCCTCTACCTAACAGGCTTGAGATAGCAACTGATTCACAATTTACACAGATTGTCGCGGACGAAACTCTTCAGGGTACTTCGTTCAAAGTGAATACAAAGCCCGACAGCGGTTTTTATTACTGGCGCATGAGTTGCGGTACATTTACCTCAGATGTATACACGATGTACATAATTCCTGACAAAAAAACGGAATCACTGCAGATTCCTATGGTACAGATTCCTGCAGCCTCATACCTCATGGGTAACAACAACGGTACAAACAGCGAAAAACCAGCTCACACTGTGCAGATAAGCAGTTTTCTCATATCACAGACTGAGATCACTCAGGCACAGTTTGAAAGTGTTATGGGTTCCAACCCTAGTTATTACCAAAATCCCGATTTGCCCGCCGAACAGGTTACATGGTTTGAGGCCGTTGAATTCTGCAACAGGCTCAGCATGATGGAAAATCTCACACCCGCTTACAGCATAAGCGGTAAAAACGTAACATGGAACACAAAGGCAAACGGTTACAGACTGCCGACCGAAGCGGAATGGGAGCTTGCCGCGGGTTCCGGTACTGCTGACGGAAAACAGGCAGTTAGCGCAGCGGAAAGAGTCTGGAACAACAAAAACTCATCCGGTCAAAGCCATGATTGCGGCAAACTTGAAGCTAACACTGCAAATCTTTATGATATGTGCGGCAATGTTTCCGAATGGTGCTGGGATTATTACGGAGTTTACAGAACTGCCGAACAGACTAACCCCAAAGGTTCCGAAACAGGCACACAAAGGATAATAAGAGGCGGAAACTGGAATTCCAATCCGGAACAATGTACAGCCACATTCCGCGACAGCCAGAAGCCCGAAATCCGCTCCTCATATACCGGTTTCAGAATCTGCCGCAGCCGGTAACAGAGGGCATAAGCATGTTGAATCATTTGAATCAGAAAAAGAATGTTTATACCGCTGCTCTCGTAGGTACAGGCCGTATAGGCTTTTCACTCGGCTTTGATAAAAAGCGCGAACAGCCGGCTTCGCATACAATGGCATTATCAGGCAACAAACGCATAAAACTTGTCGCAGGTGCCGACACCGATTCCGAAAGACTATCGGAATGGGGAAAGTATGTAAAAGGCGCAAAAACTTTTTCATCCAGTACCATGATGTATAAGGCAATCCCGACTCCGGACATCATAACAGTCGCTGTAAACGAAGATTCACATATGCAGGAATGTCTGGCTGCCATTGCGGCAAAACCGCGCCTTATAATATTGGAAAAACCCGTTGCGTTGAACAGTAAACAGGCGGCGGAAATCGCCTCAGCCGCTGAAAAAGCCGGTGTTCCGGTAATGGTTAATCATGAAAGGCGTTTTGCAACGGACTATAATGCAGCAAAGGATTATTTAAAAAAAATCGGTACATTGCAGACTGTCAGGGGAGAGCTTTATTCGGGACTGCGCATATACGGCAAAGAATATGAAAAAGACGGCGCCTACAGTCTGCTCCATGACGGAACACATCTTGTCGACATAATAAGCTGGCTTTTGGACGAAAAACTGACAAATCCCGTAGTTACCGGCATTTTCAAAGACGACAAAGGCGATGTCCGTAACTTTAGCGCCCATTTTAACTCATCCTCCTGCGCCGAAGTAACAATCAGCATGAGCGGTCGCAGCCGTTTTTTCAGCTTTGGTCTTGATATTCTGGGAACAGAAGGCAGAATCTGTCTCGGTAACGGTTATGCCAAATTCTACCGCAGAAAAGAATCAAAGCTCTATACAGGATTCTATTCACTCAGCAGGGATAAAAGCGTTCATCTCCCAAAAAAAACAGGTTATTTTTCAAATATGATACAAAATGCAGTCGATTATTTGGACGGCGCAGCAGACCTTAAAAGTCCGCTGTCTGCGGCTGTCGAAGATTTGCAGATTCTGGAAGAAATCAAAGCCGCACTGGTAACAGCCTGATTGTCAAAAAACGCTAAGCCCTGCCGGAAGGTTATTTTTCTGAAAAGTTTTCTTCTATATAATCACGTGCTGAAAACCTTCGGATTTCGCGTTTTTCGTATGCTTCCCTGATAAGTTCATCGATTTCGAGGCTTTCGTACAGTTTTTGCACTTCTTCAACTTTTGCACGCAAAACAGGGTGCCGTGGTGAAAAAAGAACACAGCAGTCTTCATAAGGCAGAACAGAAATATCATGTGTACCTATTTCTATCGCGGTGCTGATTATCTCCTCTTTGTCGAGCCCGATAAGCGGACGGACAAGCGGGTATTCGGAAGCAGCTTCCGTTACCTGCATGTTTTCGATAGTCTGGCTTGCAACCTGTCCAAGGCTTTCGCCGGTAATTATACATTGACAGCCGAGCCTGTCGGCAAGAAGGTTTGCAACCTTCATCATGCAGTACCGCAGCAAAAGAGTACTGTATTCTTCGGGTGATTTTTCCTTAATACGCATTTGGACTGCGGTAAACGGGATTGTGTTTATGTGCGTGTCTATCTCGTAAAATGACAATACCTGCGCCAAATCTTCAACTTTTTTTTGCGCCTCTGCCGAAGTATAGGGATATGCATGAAAGTAAACACATTCAACTTTCATACCGCGCCGGCACATTCTGTAGCCTGCTACAGGAGAATCAAAACCACCGGAAAGCAGCAGCAGACCTTTGCCGCTTACGCCTACCGGCAGACCGCGGCAACCCTTGTTTGCATCGCTGTAAACAAAGCATTTTTCCCGTACTTCTATGCAGATTTTTACATCGGGCTTGTGTACATCTACTTTTAGTATCTGTTTGTCGAATACATCAGCGGCGGTTTCGGCCGCTATTTCGTAGGAATTGTACGGAAAACTTTTTTCTGCCCGGCGAACATCAACCTTAAAAGTTTTGGCTCCTTTTTCTTTTGCCTCAAGTGCAAGCTGCATGACAGCCGCTTTCATTCCGTCTATTGTTTTTTCGCAGATAACGGTTTTTGCCCAACCCGTTATTCCTATAAGATGGCGCAATGTAAACTCTATAGCAGGGCAGGAAGTTTCGGGACCTTCTATGTACATTCTTCCTGCACGCAGGGTTACTCTTGCAGGAACAGCCTCCAGATAAAGCTGCACATTGTTTACAAGTCTTTTTTCAAATTCCTTGAGATTACTTCCTTTTAAGGTAAGTTCTCCAAGTTTTACCAAATAAGTTACCTGTGACATATTGCAACCCCGAATGAAATAATGTATAGTGTTTATGACATATATTGAAATTATGTCATAATATTTTTATGGAGAAAGCCATGAGTATAGAAAAGACAATACCTTTGATGTTTAAGGCAAGAGTCTTATCAAACCCGGATATTATTGCACAGGCTGCAAAAAATGAAAAGGGCGCATTCGATTATTTTACTTATAAAAGACTCTACGATGATGTGATATTGTTTGCATCCTCTTTAAAAAAACTCGGCATAAAAAGAGACGACCACATAGCATTTATTTCTGACAACCGGCGTGAGTGGCTTATTTCAGACCTTGCAATTCTTTCGCTCGGAGCTGTTGATGTCCCGCGCGGAAAAGATTCAATGGCTGCAGAGGTTCAGTTTATTATAAATTACGCGGACTGTAACTGGGGTATTTTTGAAAATTCCGCACAGCTGGAAAAAGTTCTTGAGCCGGGAGCAGAAAAAACAAAGCTTAAGAACGCAATCCTTTTTGAGGAACCTAAAAAGGAAACTCTTGTAAAAGCAGAAAAGGAAGGCATAAAAACACATTACTTCAAGGAACTTATGGAAGAAATCGGTACTGATCCGCAGCCTTACGTAAGTGATATCGAAGCTGAAATGGATAAAACACAGACTGAAGATCTTGCGACCATCATTTTTACTTCGGGAACTACAGGAACTCCAAAAGGTGTAATGCTTACACACGAAAACTATATGGCACAGCTTGAGGTTGTAGGACAGGTTCTTCCCGCAAAACCCGGTGATATGTGGCTGAGTGTGCTTCCTGTATGGCACAGTTTTGAACGTGTTGTACAGTACATCGTGCTTACTCTTTCTACAGGTATTGCTTATTCAAAACCTGTAGCTCCGATATTGCTTGCCGATATGGCAGAAATAAAACCGCAATGGATTTGCGGTGTTCCGCGTCTTTGGGACGGCCTTGGAAACGGTATAATCCGCACAATGAAAAAGGCTGGTGGTATCAAATATGCTTTGTTCTCATTCTTTGTTGCTGTCGGAAAAACATATTCCCATTCAAAGGATTTGGTACGCGGTCAGATTTGTCATTTCAGAAAAACCTCAAGAATGCTCGAATGGCTTAGAGGTATTCTGCCTTATATTCTGCTTAGCCCTGTATACGCTCTTGGTAATGCGCTCGTTTTCGGTAAAATAAAAGAAAAGTTCGGCGGCAGACTGAGCGCGGTTATTTCGGGCGGCGGTTCTCTGCAAAAACATGTGGAAGATTTTTATCATGCGGTAGGTATCAATCTTATAGAGGGCTATGGTATAACAGAAGCTGCACCTGTTCTTGCCTTCAGGGGACTGGTAAAGCCAAAGTCCGGTTGTGTAGGCGAGGTATATCCATCAGTTGATGTAAAGATTGTTGCTACAGATCACGGTACAATTCTTTCGGATGAACCGCTGCCACCCGGAAAGACAGGACTTGTTCTTGCCCGTGGAAAAACTAAGCGCCAGATAATGAAAGGCTATTACAAACGTCAGGATTTGACCGACCAGGTTATAGATAAGGACGGTTGGCTCAATACCTGTGACATTGGTATGCTGACAATAGACAACGAGATTAAGATTACCGGTCGTGCAAAAGATACAATCGTTCTTTTGGGTGGTGAAAACATTGAACCTCTTGTAATTGAGCAGGCTGTAAATGCAAGCGATTATATTGAATGTTCAATGCTTCTCGGACAGGATAAAAAGTATCTCGGTGCGCTGATTGTTCCTGCAAAGGACTTTGTAATTGCTTTTGCCAACGAAAATAATATTACTTATACAAGTTATGAGGAATTGCTTGAAACCCCTGAGATTCAGACGCTCATCCGTTCTGAGATTGACCGTCTTGTTTCCGCAAAAACAGGATTCCGTTCCTGCGAACATATTTTCAAATTTGTTCTTCTTCCTGAAAGCTTTAAGCCTGGCAGAGAACTTAGTGCAAAACAGGAAATGATCCGCTACAAAATCTGTGAACTTTACAAGGAGCAGATTGAAAAACTGTTTGCTGTTGAATAAACTTTAGCAAAATATTAAAATAATTACATATTTATGCAAAAAGCAGAAATATGTACAGAGGTAAATATGGCAAAGAAAGACAAAGTTATTTTGGCTTATTCAGGCGGACTTGATACTACAGTTATCATTCCGTGGTTAAAAGAAAACTATGATTATGACGTTATCGCCGTTTGTATCGACGTTGGACAGGGTGATGACTGGAAAAAAATCAAAGACCGTGCCTTAAAGACAGGTGCATCCGCATGCTATGTTGTAGATGCACGTGAAGAATATATAACGGACTACATTTTTCCGGCAGTAAAAGCAAACTGTG
>JAEEQG010000111.1 GCA_016285185.1 Spirochaetota bacterium | reverse complement strand
CTGCGATGAGTGGAAAACACAATTGTTTTACCAACTTCGCACAGTTTCTGAAAAAGTGTGAAAAGTTCTTTACGACTTTGTGGATCAAGACCGGATGAAGGTTCGTCAAAAAAGATAACATCAGCATCAAGAACAAGGATTCCGGCAATAGAAAGCTTGCGCTTTTCACCGCCGGAAAGAGATGTAACAGGTCGGTCGGCAAATTCATCAAACGGAAGTCCTACTTGATTCATCGCGTTTTTTACACGCGTTTTCAATTCTTTCCCCGAAAATCCCTGCATCATTGCGCCGTATGCAACATCGTCGGCGGCAAAAATCTCAAATATTGCATCTTCGCAGTTTTGCCGCGCAAGTACGGGACGTTTTTGCGAATAAATACTACCCTCTTTTGGAATTTGCACACCTGCACACAATTCAAACAAGGTCGTTTTTCCTGTACCGGATTTTCCAACTACCGCCGTTAAAGTGCCGGACTTAAAACCGAGTGTGAGTTTTTCAAATATCTGCTTGGTTCCGTAAGCAAATGTAACAGACTTAACTGCAAGAGAAAGCGGAAAATCATTGTTGTTGTTAGGTTTTTCCAACGGAAGAAAATAGGAAAAGAATGTGCTTTCTCTGATAAAATCAGTACAGTCACCGTCAAAGGCTATTCTTCCCTTTTCAAGAAAAACAACACGTTCTGCTTTCTGAACTTCTTCAAAATCATGCGTTACACTTATAACGGTTTTACCCGATTTATGCCATCCCGATACAAACTCAAGGATTTTTTCACGGCAGTCGGGATCAACCATAGAAACAGCTTCATCCAGTACCAGCAAATCCGGCTGCAGTGCAAGGATTCCGGCAAGTACCAGTTTTTGTTTTTGACCTGAAGAAAGAGTTTCAGTACTCTGATTAATAATCGAATCAAGTTCTGTCAATGACAAAACTTTTTGAACCCTGTTGTTTATTTCGGATTCAGACAGATTAAGATTTTCAGGACCAAAACACGCATCCCGGAATACTGTTCCCGCCACAATCTGAGTCTGCGGATTCTGAAAGACTATACCCTGTGGAACGGAGCCGTCTGTCCGCAAATAATCAATTCGGCTGACTGCTTCTTCCGGTATATAGGCTTCACCTGTAATGCTTCCTTCCTGAATTGGTAAAAAACCACAAATCAAACGTGAAAGCGTACTTTTACCCGAACCGTTCGCACCGACTATAACAACGTATTCGCCTTTTTGTATTTCCAGCGAAACAGAATCAAGCGCACGTGCCATAAGTTTTCCGTCGTCGTCTTTATAGGAAAAAGAAAGGTTTTTAATGGAAAGGAAACTCATATCCTATGCTTCGCAAGCCCGAACCATCTTCTCTATCCGATTCAGCGCTTCCTTGATCTTTTCAATATCTGTCGCATAACAGCACCGGATAAATCCCTCGCCTCCATCACCAAAAACATTTCCGGGAACTACGGCAACTTTGTAATCATTAATAAGTTTGAGCGCAAATTCTTCGGAAGAAAGACCTGTTTTGCGAATATCTACAAAAAAATAGAATGCGCCTTCCGGCTCACATGCCGGCAGCCCGATTTCTTCAAGTCTTTTACTCATAAGGTTTCTTCGCTGCTGATATGACAACCGCATTCTCTCAACTTCGTGAGCTCCGGTTTTCAAACCTTCCAATGCCGCATATTGACTCATTATCGGGGCACAAATTGTCGAATACTGGTGAAGTTTATGAACCTGCTCCATAAGATCCTTAGGACAGCATACATAGCCTATACGCCAACCGGTCATTGCAAATGCTTTTGAAAAACCGTTAAGGATAATAGAATAATCTTTCATTCCGGGGAAGGAACCTATAGAACAGTGCCTTTTCCCGTCATATACAAGTTCGCAATAAATCTCGTCTGAAATAACCCATATCTGATGTTCTTTTATAACTTTAGCAATTTTTTCAAGTTCAAAAGCCGGTATCATTCGTCCCGTGGGATTATTGGGCGAACAAAACATAATTGCCTTTGTTTTGTCCGTGATAAGTTCTTTTACAGCTTCCGCAGTCGGATAAAAATTCGTCTTGCTGGTATCAAGACTTACAAGATTTACATTGCACAGTTCTGCAAGTGGCTGATAGGATACGTAGCAAGGCACACAAACAATTATCTCGTCACCGGGATTTAGAATTGCACGCAGAACAGCATCCACCGCCTCGGAAGCACCGATAGTAACAAGTATTTCGTTTTTTGGGTTGTAATTAAGACCATATTTTGTAAGGTATGCGGCAATTTCTTCCCGCAGTTCGGCGAGTCCCCAGTTTGAGGTATACGACGTGTGTCCCTGCTCAAGATGATAATACGCTTCTTCCCGCAATG
>JAEEQG010000110.1 GCA_016285185.1 Spirochaetota bacterium | reverse complement strand
TCCTATTTTGCACACGAACGAAACATCGCAGCACTATACGACGACACAACAAATGAGATTTTTTCTTCATTATAGTGATTCAGCACTTCATTCATCCACAGCCCGTATTGGTCTTTTTTGCTGCTGATATTTCTGTAAGGAGCACTCTTCCCCGGCATCCCGATAACATCCGGCGCAAGAATGCAGAAGTCTTTGAGCAGCGGCAAAAAGAGTCTGAGATTAAGCGTTGTGATTCCGTTTCCGCCATGGATTGTACAGATTCGAGGCTTTGCTTTATCGCCGACAAGAAGGCAGTGAGTTTTACCGAAAGAGGTTTCGAAATAATCTTCAGAATAAGGAACTCCAAGTGCGGCAAGAGTTTTGTCGTAAAAGGCAAGCATCTTGTTCAGACTTTCCTGATTTTTGTAAACGAATTTTCCCATTGAAGTACTCCCCAAAAATTGCAGGTCAATCAGACCTCAAAAGTTACTCTTTCCCTTTTTCCCATAGTACAAAATCTTTGAATTGTTTGCTATATTTGTGAAAATGGTAAGCCTAAAAAATTGGTTATCTCATCAATAATTCGTATATTTTCTTTGGTATATGGTTTAAAAATAATGCCCATATGTCCGTCAGAACCTTTATCTATGAGTTTGTTTTCGACATTATAGTTTGATAATACCTGCTTAAAATGATATGTCATAGCGTTCAATTCATCTTTTGAATTTGTTAATAAAACAGTTTTAGGAAGTTTTGATATATCAGGATTATTCTCAAAAATCAAATCTTTATATCTGCTCTCATTTTTATAGCCGGTCGGGAAAACCATATTCCGCATTCCCCAATATGCAATGCTTTTCTTATAAAAATGCATTAAACCACACTCAAGCAAAACCCCGCTGTATTTAAAGCTTCTTTCAGGAATGTTGAAATCTGCCCTCATCTTTGGACTGACACATAAAAGAGCTTCTGCTACAGCCAGAACTCCTGAAGACGAATGACCGGCTATATACAGTTTTTCAAGATTACCATTGTATTCACATGCATTTTCCAGTATAAAATCAACCGCATCAGCAACATCTTTTATCTGATCAAAAACATTATAAACTGGAAATGCAAGTTTGTAGTTCAAATTAAAGACTACAAAACCTTTCTGTGCCATATAGTTTCCGAATAATCTGTTTACTTCTTTATCATGTGAGATAAATCCGCCTCCGTGTATGTCAATAAAAATCGGTTTGGATTGACCATCATCTTTATAATAAACATCGAGGGTGTGTTCAGGAGAATTGTCCTGAATATAACTGATATTGAGTTTTTCTGTTATTTGGGAAGAAAGCAGGGAATAATCAAGCCTTTGCAAGTCTTTTTGATAGGCTTTTTCACCGCTTTTTTTCATGATTGTATTTATCATGGGAATTATTCTAACGAAAAATCAAATGTATTAATACATCCTGAAAAAAACTTTACAATTTGTTCAGGAGTATACTCAGTGTGTTCTTGTAGCCACCATCTTATTGTTTCGGCAAAACTGTGAACTGTAAAATCCAGACTAAAACTTCGGGGAATCGATTTATCGGGAGTGATTCGAAATTCAAAAATTTCAGAAAGTTGGGTGTTCAAATTGCGCATAAAAACTTCTCCGCACTCTCCTTTTAGTAAACCCCGTATGTGCTGTTGCTTTTCCTGCAGATGATAAAGAATATGTGTAAGCCTTGCAAAAAAACTTTTATCGTGAGAAAAATCGTGCTTTTTTTCTGAAGTGACATCACTAGAAAAAACGTGTTCAAAAATTTCGGTACACATTTCCTTTAAAAGCTCCTCTTTTGTATTAAAGTGAGCGTAAAAAGTACTTCTGCCAATGTCCGCCTCGTCTATGATGTCCTGTATTGTAATCGAGGAATAATGCTTTCGTTCCAGCAAAGATGAAAAAGCTTCAAAGATGGCATTGCGTGTTTTGCGTTGTCTTCTATCCATTTTGTCTCTTCCATTATCCGTATAATCTGGACAAATTCATTTTTTTGTTCAGTATCTTACAAACGGTAAAAACTGATTATTGAAAACCAGCAATTTGTCTAATATTATAAATACAGAACAAACTGTTCGTTATCTTATTAAGCATATGCTAAATGGTTATTTGTTTCAATATAAGGAGACAGGTATGGAAAAGGAAAAAGATTTTAAATTTGATAAGCGCGCAGAATATTACGACGAAGGCTTTGAAGGAAAAACTTCAGAAAAGTTTTATGCCCTGGTAACAGAAAATGTCTCTTTAACCGAAGGAATGAAACTGCTTGATGTTGGCTGCGGAACTGGAACCATATTAAAACGCCTTTCTGGTAAATGTGCTATAAACGGCTTTGGTATTGATGTAGAAGAAAAAATGCTGGAAGTCGCAAGGAAAAAATGTCCTGAAATGCAGATTATAAATTGTTCCTGCGACAATACACCGTTTGAATCAGACTCATTTGATGCAATTGTAGCCTGTATGGCATTTCATCATTTTCCGAATAAAGAAGGTTTTGCCAAAGAATGTGCAAGACTTTTAAAGAAAGGTGGAAAGCTTTACATCGCAGATCCAAAGCTGCCATTCATTATACGAAACTTTTTGCATGAGATACTAAAGCTCTTAAAAATCTGCGGAAGATTTTTCACCGAAAAAGAATTCATTACTTTTTTCTCTGGTTACGGATTTACCCGAGTATTTTCCAAATCAGACTGTTATGCCCAGATTATATGTTTAGAAATACTATAATTCCAATCTGCTACGCTTTAATGGCGGCGGTATTTTATGCAATAAATGTTCCATTTTCTAAAATCCTGCTTTTATATATCTCTCCTGTTTTTATGGCAGGTTTGCTTTATCTGGGAGCAGGAATTGGCATAGGAACAATTTACCTGTTTCGCAAAAATAATGAAAGCAAAGATGTGCGGCTTTGCAAAAAAGATTTGCCCTATACAATCGGTATGGTTTTGCTTGATGTATTTGCACCTATCCTGCTTATGCTTGGTATAAAATACGGAAATTCAAGCAATGCATCACTTCTCGGAAATTTTGAAATTGTAGCGACAAGCTTAATCGCATTATTCATCTTTAAAGAAAAGATAAGCTGGCGATTATGGCTTGCAATCCTGTTTATAACAGCTGCCAGTATAATTCTTTCCTTTGAAAGCTGCGAGGGCTTTGATTTTTCCATAGGCTCACTTTTTGTAATCGGGGCCACAATCTGCTGGGGACTGGAAAATAACTGTACCCGTAAAATATCAGATAAAAGCACATATCAGATTGTAATGATAAAAGGATTAGGCTCAGGACTTGGTTCTGTTATTATTTCTATTGTCACTGGGGAAATCAACTTTACAGCAAAATACATTCCATTTGCTTTGCTGCTTGGTTTTGTTGCTTACGGTTTAAGTGTGTTTACATACGTACGTGCTCAAAGAAATCTGGGAGCGGCAAAGACAAGCGCCTTTTATGCCGTAGCTCCCTTCATCAGCTCTTTCCTTGCTTTTATATTATTAAACGAAAAACTGTCTGTCCAATATCTATTCGCACTTTTTGTCATGATTTTTGGGACAGGCTTTGTTGTTTATGATTCATTATTGAATTCTCGTTTGGATAATGAGATAATGAATTGAACAATGGATGTGGGCGGAAGTTTGTCGGGAGAATCATTTTGAGAAAAGGAATACGTGTTTTATATTATATTACGGTTATAATTAGTGCTTTGGTTGGACTATGGCATTTCTTTGTGCCATGGATGTTTCAATGGTATGATTATCTCCCGACACAATATGAGAATCTTATAGTGGGGATAGATTATACAAACTATTGCTTTTCATTGTTGCTCTTTGGATTAAGCCTTATGCTTACATTTTTAGGTAAAAAAGCATTAGCGATGAATCGTGAAGTGGTTTATTTCTATTTTTTCCTTACTGTGGTTTGGATATTTAGAGCTTGTCTTGCCAGCTTTATTGAACCATGGCCGTTGCAGCCAATCCCGGCAGCTGCGATTGGACAGTTAGTTGCTTCAGATGTATTGGCAGTAATGATGGTAGTGGTTAGTGTATGTTTTGTTAAAGAACTTCGATGTAAAAGGGGTCAAACATGATGCAGTTTGGTATGCCAACACTAATTGAGAACCGGACTTTGGAGGAAAATATAACTCTTTGCAGTAGTTTGGGACTAAATTTCATAGAGCTTAATATGAACTTTCCGGAGTACCAGGTTCAGTGTCTGGAACAGACAGATCATTTATCTGAATTGGCCGGGAAAGCTGGAATTTACTACACTATCCATCTGGACGAGAATCTGAACATCGCGGATTTTAATAGTCTGGTTTCGGAGGCATATCTGGAAACTGTGAGACGGTCCATTGAGGTGGCAAAGAAGTTACTTCCTTTGCGTAATGTATATGGAAATAGCAGTCAGCCACTTACGCTTAATATGCACATGCATCACGGAATTTACATAACTTTGCCTGATCGTAAGGTTCAGATGTATGACAGGGACTTTGATACGTATATGAATTCATTTGCTCTTTTCCGCTCTAAATGTGAGGAGTGGATTGGAGACAGCGAAGTCATGATCGCTGTAGAAAATACAGATGGATACCGGGAATATGAGAAGAAGGCAATAGAGTTTTTGCTGGAGAGTCCAAAGTTTGGGCTTACATGGGATATAGGCCATTCAAAGGCTGTTGGAGAAAAAGATGTTCCGTTTATCATGCAGCATAGCGAAAAGCTGATCCATTTTCATATACATGATGGTTCGGAAGTACCACCAAAGAATCATCTGGCTCTTGGAGACGGAGAAATTGATTTAAAAGAAAGGCTGAGTTTGGCTGAAAAAAGAAATGCAAGATGTGTTCTTGAAACTAAGACTATTGAAGCGTTGAAGAAATCAGTTCGCTGGTTAAAGGAAAAAACGAGATGAAGAATTTTAACGTATCCCATTAAGTATTAATGGGATTTGCGTACTCATATAATTTTCATCTGCTTCAAAAAAAGCATCTCCATCAGAAATTTTCAAATATAGAAAGTTGCTGGAATTTTTTTCCTGCCATATAAGCTTATTTCCTTTGAGAATAAAGTTGTTATAAAAATGTGGATCTTCATCTTGTAAAGTTATGATGTTGTTTTTTATCTTCCAAGTCCCATATCCTATATAACTGCTTAATACACCTTCATAATACTGAAATTTGTTGTCTTCATAAAAAGATTGAGAATTAAACAGATGAAACAGTAAATAAAAAACCTCTTTTTCATAGTTTCTCCAATCATCTTTTGAATTTGTTAATAAAACAGTCTCAGGAAGTTTTAATTATATTTATCATTGGCAACCTTACAATATATTGCTTTCTGAAAATAATACGGCTTTGCCGGATAAGAGGATTCTGTCGTTTTTGCGTTCTGCATACAATACACCTGTTCGTGCTGAAGCTTGAAAGCAGACAAGCTTTTCTTTTTTCAGACGGTTACACCAGTACGGTGCAATCATACAATGTGAACTGCCTGTTACCGGGTCTTCTGTTATAGCTAATTCCGGTACAAAAACTCGGCTGATGCAATCATATTCATCATTATCTGATGGAGCTGTTACTATTTTGCATAAGCCTTCTAATTCTTTCAGCTTGTTCTGATCAGGGCTAAGTGTTTTTACTTGTTCAGCACTTTCAAGTACAAGCATAAGGTCGCGGTCGATGTATGCTTCTTGCGGTCTTACACCGATTGCTTCTGCCATTTTATCGGTCACTTCTATTTTGTTGCAGCGATAAGCAGGAAAATCCATTTTGAAGAAATCGCCTTGCTTTTCAACAGTCAGCTCTCCGACTTGAGTTTTAAAAACAACTTTTGGTGAATCTTTCTCGTAAAAGTTGAGAAGAACAAAAGCTGTACCAAGCGTGGCATGGCCACAAAAATCAATCTCAGCGGCAGGTGTGAACCAGCGCATATGATACTTTTCATCTTCTTTTACGGCAAAAGCTGTTTCAGAAAAATTGTTTTCTTTTGCGATATTCTGCATAAGTTCGTCAGAAAGCCACTGTTCCATAATGCAGACTGCCGCCTGGTTTCCGCTGAAAAGCTTATCAGTAAATGCATCAACAATGTATTGTTTCATTTCACCCTCGCTCATTCACCAAAAAAATTCTTAGTTTTCTTGTAAACCTCTACTATCACATTGTCTTAAGATAAATGTTTAGAATATTTTGATAGTTTTAATCTTATATGTTAATCTGAATTTATGGAACCAGAATTTCAAGAAGAAATTGTTGGTGTAAATGATTTTATAGCGTTATAAAAGAAGATGAAAAAACACAATATCATTTTATGGATTTGCTTTATTATCCTACTGGCATTCAGGCTTATATTAAAAGGTGACAATTCTCCCTACTGGCTGGTTCTTGCACTCATCTCTTCAGGGCTTTCGATTTTCCTTCTTTTAAAAAACAAGCTGCCGTCCAGAAAATATATAATCATCTCTGTTGTTTTTGCAATTCTTTCAATGGTTGCATACCTCGGCTACCAGCAGAATCCTTTCATCCTGATTTACGGACTCAGAGCTGGTATTCCGACACTTCTTTCATCTTTTGTAGTATTTTCTGTCATGGAAAAACAGTCTGATTATAAACTTCTTTCGCACGAAACACGGATGTCTCCTCTAATCAGCATTCTTATTGCAATTTTGTCCGGAGCCATTCTTTCTGTAATAAACATACTGATTTCCGGTCAGGAGATAAATTTTCAATTCAGCCTTCTGAAGCTTTTAATCTGCTTTAATCCTGCCATTTACGAAGAGATGGCCTGCCGCGCAATTTTCATGGCTTTTTGCGTTTATTGTGCAAAAGAAAAAATGAACCTCTTCGACATCATCACAATGTATTTTATGATGATAGTTCCACACACTGTTATCCACGGTTATGAGCTTATTCCAACGCTAATGCTCTGTGTTCTCTTTGGCTTTCCATTCGCCATTCTTCAGAGAAAACGTGACATCACCACAGCCATGCTTAGCCATGGGATTGTCGACGCCGTCAGATTCATACTGTTGGGAATTTAGAGATTTACGGATTTATCTTTGACGGCTGTCATTTTTTCCAAATCTTTTCCAAGTAGTTATCTATGTTTTGGAAACTTGTGTTCTGATTCCGGCAACTTACGTTTTTTAGTATTTCTTTTGAAATAAAGCTGATTTATATTTGACTCATCAAACAAAACGCACTGAAAGTGCAAGGAGTAATCAAATGAAAATGAATTTTAAAGCTTTGATCAATCTGGTATTTAAGGCTGTAGGACTTGCGATGGGAGTGGCTGTTACAGTGTTAAGTATTATTGGTGAAGTTGAACCATCAAGTGCTTTTATTATGCTTGGTATTGGCTTGACATGTTTCGGGATTTCGCAATTTACTTTAAGTAATGAAAATAACGATTAATGTTGAACCCTCAGCAGCAGAAACTTCTCTGCTTGTAACTTGTAAAGAACTTACACCACAGGTAGAGAAGCTTCTGGCTGCAATCAGGATTTTGGATAAACAGATTACCGCAAAAAAAGAGGATGCTGTTTTTCTGATTGACCTTGCAGATATATTTTATATAGAAGCATTGGAGCGCCGTACCTTCATTTATACCGATAAAGATGTTTTTGATTCCGAGATGAAGCTCTATGAACTTGAAGCGGCTTTAGCCCAATATGATTTTGTCCGCGTGAGTAAAAATACAATCTGTTCTCTTCGAAAAATCAAATCACTAAAATCAGAAGTTGACCGAAAAATCAAAATCACAATGGAAAACGGCTATCAGATTATTGCCTCTCGAATGTATGCTGACGACCTCAGAAAAAAACTTGGAGTATGAAAATGAGAACAATTCAAAAAATCATGAATGAAACTTTAATAACTTTTGGAATATTGACTGCCATTTTTGCAATACTTACTGTTTTTGTCGGAGAAGAAGCGAAAAGCGTTTCTTCTTTATTTGAAAGCGGAAATCTTGCAATTCCCGTGAAATCAGTTTTTCAGTTTTTTGTTCTTTCTTTTCTGACTACATTATTGAAGAACGGTATGTATTCAAATTATATGATTAAAAAACTTCCTCGTGTGTTGCGCCAGATAATTCTATTTGTTCTTTGTTTTATTCTTCTGGTGATTATGATTTTAGTCTGCGGATGGTTTGCGACAAATTCAAAACTACCATGGCTTTTGACTGCTATTGCCTTTGTTTTAAGCTTTTCATCTGCCATTATCATTACCACTATTTTAGAACAGAAAGATGATGACAAAATGAACAGTGCATTGGAAAAGTTTAAATGAATCAATCCTGAGAAACGTTTTTTGTAACTGGCTTTGTTGTTCAACAGCGGCAATCATCTCGCGCTTTTATGCTTTTTGGAGCTGTTATAAATAAAAAGTGTAAAAAGAATTATAACGTATCCTGCGATTTTTAGAGGTGTTAGTGCTTCATGTGCAAAGACAATTCCCATTACGCTTGCGGTTAAAGGATTGATTACCGTTAAAACGGCTGCCGCTTCGGCAGGAAGATATTTTTGACCCACCGGTTGGAAGGCAAAGCCAAAACATGTGCATACCAGAACAAGAATCAGGAGGAGAATCCATTCATTCTGAGTCTGTGGCATAGTAAAGTTACTGCCTGCAAGAGAAATAATAAAACTCAAAATTCCCATAGTTCCAATCTGGAAAACGCCTACAGCAAGGGCATCGCAATCTTTTGAAACTTTTTCAGTAACAAGAATGCAGGCCGCATAAGTGAGGGCGGCGCAAATAACCAAAACAATTCCCAAAAGTCCGTTGCCCTTATCCAGTTGTGTGACAGAAAGAAAACCAACTCCAATCAGGGCAAGTATTGCACAAAAAATCGTTTTTAATTTGGGAAGGGTTTTGGTGAGTACTGCTACATAAATCGGAACAAAAAGAATCGCCATATTTTCTATAAGCGCACTTACTCCCGAATCAACGAGACGCAGACCATACATTTCGAACATCATGCAAATTGTATACAAAACGCCGAGAATAAAACCGCCCTTCAGGCTTTTACGGTCAAAGGGTATCAGCTTTTTGCAGAAAATTATGGCAAGAACGGCAAAAGCCAGCATAAATCGGATTGCAAGAATGCTCATCGGCTCAAGGCTTTGCAATAAGTTTTTGGAAAACAAAAACGAAGTTCCCCTTGCCATAAAAACTGCTGCTAGTAAAAGCTTGGCACTCGTTGATTTCATACTTTTTCCTGTAAAAAATTACACCGGGATTATAATTCCACCGAAATAGTCAGCGTTCCCTTTGTTGTCGCTTAGGATAAAGCCTCTTGTGGTCAGAAGGGCATAAGTTCCATCTCCTTTGCGAGCTCGGTAAGTAAGAGGCATCATCATATCTGTTGTGCCGCACAAAACAGCATCAACAGCATTTCTGTATGCTATCAGATCGTCTGGATGAACTTTTTCCTGCCACAGATTTTCGGCATGGTACATATATTCCGATTGCATGTTAAAATCGTCCACCAAAGGAAGAGACCATCTTGAAAAATCATAACGCATGTCATTCAGGTAGACATAACCGCCACCGCTAACAGTGCACAATGCTCCAAAAAGTCCATCAAGTAAGCGTTTCCGTTCAGGGCTTATTTGTTTTTCAATTTTATCCATATCTCTGAAAACCTGTTTCAAATTCATGGACTTAACTTCTTTTTTGTTTTCATACATGGATTTATCGGCACGCTCAAAAACCTTTGCAAAATCATCATTTGTATCAGGCTCATAAACTGCCATTCCACATGCAACAACCGGACCAGAACGGGACTGCTTATTCATAAAAGATTCTTCTTTCAGATTTTCAAGAAGGGATTCCCTGTTCTCATAATCACTGTATGTCAGAATTATGACAAATTCATCACCGCCGATTCTGAAAACCGGACTGTGAACAAAAATATTGCAAATCATTCGGCTGGTTTGCTGAATGGCTTCATCACCAAAATTATGACCACGTGTATCGTTTATGAGTTTGAGGTCGTTCATATCGCACATGATAATTCCGAAGCGATAATCTTTTTTTTCTTTCAACTTTAGGTCTATGGATTTTGAAAACTCCTTAAATGCATTTTTGTTGCGAACGCCAGTCAACTCATCAAATCTTGCCATTCGTTTTGCAGATTCAAGATTTTTTCTTAGAATTTCATTCTTTTGGAATTCTTCTTCAATATTTTCAAGACAACAAAGTACATGCTCTTTATCATGGCAAAGGAATACAGAATGCCGCATATGAATGAGTCTTCCGTCTATCAACACTCGATAAATTACTGAAAATGATTTGCTTTTAGATATTTGTTCTTGCGTTAATTCTTTATCGAATGTCTGGTTAAAACTATCCAAATCATTTTGATGAATAAATTTTTCCGCACAATTTTTTAAATCAGAAAAAAAATCATCCCCATGAAAAGGAGCGCCTACTCTTTCCATCACTTTCATAGGTACGAGGCATGTATAATGCCCTGTGTTTATATCAACATAATAAACGCAGTCATAATGCTCAATCAGAGTAATAGCAACCTGACTAAATCCCTCTTCGTTTTCCTTCATAGAATAATTATAACATGGATATTATAAATCGAGGAAATATTTTTTTGTCAGAACACATCTTCGGCAACTCTATTAAATTACGAAAAAGTGCAAAAATATCGACTGAAAATCAATTTTACAGTTGAGTAAGCTTATACCGGATGTTTTTACGCTTATCTTGAACCGAAAACCTTTTTGATGTTGTCTGAATTGGTTCCGCGTGGATTGGCTCTGATTTTGCCTTCTTCTTCGGCCATTTTGAGGAAGATGGCTTCAAGGGCTTTTTCCGTTGTGTATTGTGAAAGATCCGAAGTGGCTTCGTCTTGCATCTCGTCGTCTTTACCGAAAATGTTTCCAATTTTGTTAAAGAAAGAACCTGTCTTGTTATAAGTGTTTATAACTTTCTTCCAGGCTTCGTCAGCGGACATTTTGCCAACAAGCGGTTCGGAAAGAGTTTTTGAAATTTTAGGTAAATAAAGCTCCATAATCTGTTCATGCGCTTTTTCCTTAAGATACTTTGTTGCCGCATCTTTTCCGCCTGTAACGATAGAAACACCGTCACGTATACTCAAGTCGCTGATTGCATATTTAAGCATTGGCAGAACATCCTGTGCTGTTGTTTCTGCAGCTCTGTTAATGCGGAGAACAACATCATTCAACAGTGATTTTCCACCGGGAGCCTTTCGAACTGTATCGGTAACTTCTGCCGCATCAGCCGGCAGGTCAATAAAATACAAAGGATTTTTATAATATGCATCCTGTTTTGCCAGAGATTCTGTTGAGGTAATTGCGCATTCCAAAAGCAAATCTTTTAATGCCTGGATAGCTTCATTGTTTGTGTAGTTCTGGGAATAAGAAGAAGTCTTTGATGACGAAGATGATGAACTGCTGGAAGAAGAAGACTGTGAAGACGTATTCTGTCCGTAATCTTCGGGGGATTCTTCGATTATTATTACTTTGTCCTGTGAATTTGTCGGGGTAGAAGGAACATTTGATCCATTGTTCTGAAGAATTTCTTTAAGTCCAAAAGAAAAAATACCGCATGCTGCAAATGCAAAAAAACATGCTGTTGTAATAAAACGTTTGTTAATGATTCTCATACCTGTATACTACTACACTTTTTTTAACTCTTCAATATGCAAAAGCCTTAAAATAGTGTACTCTTGAATTATGTCGCTCAATTGCAAAGAAATTGATGTTATTATAGATGAACTTTCTCCCGAGGGCTCCTTTATACAGCAGATTGTTCAGCCCACTTTTGACAGCATTGCTTTTCATTTGTATAAAACAGGCGGTGCTAAAACGGTTCTTGTTTGTCTTGCTGCCGGTGCATGCCGTATTCATGAAACACATAAGGCTGTCCCCAAAAACGACAAACCTCTCCGCTTTATGGAATTTCTGCGTTCAAGGATAAAGGGTTGCAGGATTGACTCATTCGCGCAGATTGCGCAGGAACGCATTATAAAGGCGGAACTTAATCACGGCGAAAAACAGTTTAATATGTATATCCGTTTGTGGAGTAACGCTGCAAACATAATAGTAACGGATCCCGATGTTCGTAATGACGCCGGAGAAGAACTTATTCTGGATGTTTTTTACCGAAGACCCAACAAAAACGAAGTTTCGGGCGGGTATTACAAACCTCAGATAAGAACGGAATCTGTGCCTGCAAAACAGTGGACGGTCAGAACTTTTGACGAACTGCCTGATTCCGCAAATCTTTCGTTTAACGAAAAGGTTGAAAAATGGTATTCGGAAAACGCCGCCGCCCTCTCGCGCACCGCTTTGCTTGAACAAGCCGAAAAGCAGTACCAGTCGCGCAAATCCAGACTCGAAGCCGCCATTGAACGGCTGGAAGCAAAGCGCAAGACCTTTTTACATGCTGAACGCTGGAAGCATTTCGGTGACTTGATTTTGACCTGGGGACAGGCAGTTGGCGAAGCAATAGCCAAAAACCAGCGGAATGTGGAATGTGATGACTACGAAACCGGCTCAAAAATCTGCATAGAAATTGATCCCAAAAAGAACGTACAGGAAAACGCCGCTGATTATTACGACAGGTATAAAAAGGCTGTTTCGGGTATAGAAGATTTGGAATACGACATCAAAAGTTCCAAAAGTGAACTTGCAAAGCTTACCGCTGATTATGAATCGCTGCTCAAGGAAACAAACCCTATCGCCATACAGCAGAAGCTCCGTAAACAGAACAGACCGCGCCAGCAGATAAAAAAAGAACATCCCGGTCTGGATTTTTTTATAGACGGCTGGAAGATTATAGTTGGCCGAACCGCGGCGGAAAACGACGAGCTGTTGAGGCACTATGTAAAAGGTTCCGACTGGTGGCTGCACACGCGCGACTGGCCGGGCGGCTATGTTTTTATAAAAAATCAGAATGGAAAGTCCGTACCTCTGGAAATACTCCTTGATGCCGGAAACCTTGCGCTGTTTTATTCAAAAGGCCGCAAAGCAGGGAAGGGCGACTTGTATTATACACAGGCAAAGTATCTGCGACGTGCAAAGAATGCGCCGAGGGGAACGGTTCTGCCGTCCAACGAAAAGAACCTGTTTGTTACGCTTGACGACAAGCGCCTCAAGCGGATTGAACAACAGCAGAAAGACGGGCTTGTTCTCGTGTAAACGGCTTCTTGACACAATAAGGTTACCGCTCTTAAAATCGCTGTATGAACTTTAAAACAAATTTATCACTCATACTGGCAGCTGTTTTTTCAATTACCATGCTGTCATCTCTTATGGCGCAGAAAATCCCTGATAATCTGACTCTAATCGGTACTTGCGAATATGATTCAAACGAAAACCTGATACACGAAAAAACTCAGGAAGGCGAATACTGGTACGAATACAATTCCGACGGCAAAGTTATCCACTCGTGGATACAGGATGAGTGGGAAGAACGCGAAACCTGGAGCGAATATGATTCACAAGGCAGATTAGTTTATCAAAAGTACACCGGCGGCGAATCCCGTTACGAATACGACCCCAAAGCACATACCATTACCGAATATAGCAATACGGACAGCAGCTGGAAGTACGACTGCGATTCAAACTGGAACAAGCTCCACGGTACCAACGGAACTATCTCTTATTGGGCCGAATACGATTCCAACGGAAATCAGACACTTTACCGGACTATGGACGGCTTTAAAATCGTATACGAATATGATTCACAAAACAGGCTTGTAAAAAAATCCGAGGACAATAACAAGTACATAACTTATTATGAATATGATAAGGACGGTAAATTGTTCCACGAACATTCAAATTATGACAGCGATATCTGGTATTCGTACACATACTGGGAAAACGGTAAAGTTAAGGAACGAAAACAGTATTCGGCTCAGTAAATAAATACAGAATGCACGTGGTCATTTTTACCGGCGGGGATTATCCCGCGCCCGAACTAACAAAAGCATATTTTTCGCAGCATAAGGCGGATTATGTTATAGCCGCAGATTCAGGGCTACAAGCCCTTGAACTGTACAACAATTTCTACGGTGGAATCTTTGAGCCTTCCGCCATTATCGGTGACATGGACAGCCTTACAGACAAGACGCTTTTGTCCAAATACCCGAAAGACCGCATTCATCCTTGCAGCGCATACAAAGATTTTTCGGATACGGAGCTTGCGCTTGAACTTGCATACAGGGAACTTGCCGGAATTGGCGGCAAAGACGGCCGGATTACGCTTGTCGGCGCAGGCGGCGGTGAGCGTGCGGATCACTTTATTGCCGTATTTGACCTGTTTGCAACTGATTTGAAACCCGATGTGTGGATATGCGGCAAACAGGCGTTTTGGTATGCGCCATCCGGGACAAGCTTTGAAATAGGTGGACTTGCACAAAACGACATAATTTCAGTCGCGCGGACAACGCAGTCTAGAACAGGCGGCTCTATTACTTCCGAAGGTCTTGAATGGGAATATGGGCTTTTCCGCAAAGAAGGAATGCCCAGCCTTAGTAACCGGATAAGTCACGAGTTTTTTACCGCACAGAAAAGTGTAAAAATTCGCATACAAGAAGGCTGTTTTATATTGATTTTACCTGTAACGGCCACCATAAGGCGTTTTGACGACAAGTAACAGATACTGGTAAAATATGATTTTTAGTATTATACTTATCAGAAATAAATACATAGGTTTTGTGAGTAGAAATGAAAAAGATTCTGATTATTGGTGCGGGTCCTGCGGGGCTTACAGCCGCATACGAGCTGCTGAAAAAAAACAATGATTATGAAGTTACCGTTTTTGAAGAAACTTCCGTTTTCGGGGGAATCTCAAGAACTGTAAACTACAAGGGAAACCGCATGGACATGGGCGGTCACCGTTTTTTTTCAAAAGTTCCCGAAGTAAACGAATGGTGGGATCACATGCTCCCTATGCAGGGGTCAAAGTCTTTTGACGACATACTCCTCAAAAGGGATTCGTATATAAAAGAAGGTGGACCTGACCCCGAAAAAGAAGACCGTGTCATGCTTACAAGACACCGTGTTTCAAGAATCTTTTTTGACGACAAATTTTACGATTATCCTATTTCGTTAAAGCCCGAAACTTTCAAAAACTTTGGCTTTATGACAACGATGAAAGTAGGTTTTTCATACCTGAAATCAATATTCCACAAGCTGCCAGAGGATAATCTTGAAAACCTGTATGTAAATTCCTTTGGTCGCAAGCTTTACAGCATGTTCTTTGAGTATTATACGGAGAACCTTTGGGGACGTCATCCTTCGGAAATTGACGCTTCATGGGGAAAACAACGTACAAAAGGCCTTTCGATATTCGGTATAATCAAGGATTATTTTGGAAAAGTGTTCAAAGTAAAGAACCGCAAAGTAAACACTTCGCTTATCGAAGAATTCAAATATCCAAAACTTGGTCCGGGACAACTGTGGGATGTAACAGCTGCCGAAGTTGAAAAACTCGGTGGAAAGATAATACAAAATGCAAAGGTCGTAAAACTTCATAAGAACGCAGACGGTGTACTGGATTCTCTTGTCTACGAAAAAGACGGTAAGACTGTGGAAGTAAAAGGCGATGTATTCATTTCTTCCATGCCTATAAAAGACCTCGTCGGAGGTATGAACGACGTACCGGCTGAACCCGCCCGTATCGCAAACGGTCTGCCGTACAGGGATTATATGACACTGGGTGTTCTCGTCCCAAGACTTAACCTTAAAAACAAGACAGAACTTAAAACTGTATCCAATATTGTTCCCGACTGCTGGGTATACGTTCAGGACAGACGTGTAAAGATGGGACGTTTCCAGATTTACAACAACTGGTCTCCTTATATGGTAAAAGATCTTGAAAACACGGTATGGATCGGACTCGAATACTTTGTGACTGAGGGTGACGAGTATTGGAACATGACCGAAGAAGAGTTCTCAAAGTTCGGTGTTGATGAAATGGTCAAGCTCAAGCTTATAGACAGCGCTGATCAGGTTATCGATACGCACATGGAAAAGGTAAAAAAAGCCTATCCCGCATACTTTGATACATACGCTGAGATAGATACTCTCACATCATGGTTGAATACGATTCCTAACCTTTACTGTGTAGGCCGCAATGGTCAGCACCGCTACAACAACATTGACCATTCAATGATGACTTCGTTTGAGGCTGTCAAGAATATCGTAAGCGGAAGCACCGACAAAGCAAACGTCTGGAATGTAAATACAGAAAAAGAATATCACGAAGAAAGCAAATAATAGTCAGGCTTTTAACGGAGTTTTGCGATTTTTTTGTTGGCAGCTGTCAGCAAAAATGCGATAAGCCATGTAAAACCGAATATTATAAGCGCAACAAGCCAGATTGTGTTAAAACCGCCGGCAAGAAAACCATACCAGTCATAAGTCTGCGAAGTCTGCCCGTTTTCAAGATGCAGAATTATGTTGGTTCCGTAAAACACCCCGTAAATCAGCATTGGTATTGTACCCGCGAATGTCTGTAGCATCGGAATTTCAGCCGGTTCAAAGAACACGAAAGTAATTATGCAGACCAGCGGAATTATCAGGTGCAAAAAAAAGTTTGAATCAGTAAAAAGTGCAAAAAAACCGAATTGAAACGGAGCAAGAAACAATACCGTAACAAGCATTGTAAGCGATACACCTGTTGTGGCTGCCAGTTTTAAGAACTGTACCGGTTTGGGAATACTGTTCAGTCTGCCTTTGGCGATAAGAATCTGTACAAACATCATGACAAGCGAGATAATTCCGGCAAATACATTTGAATCCACGGTAAAATACTTGAATGCTTTTGCATTTGCCGCCGAAAGGGCTGCGGGTTTTCCCGGCTCGGTCATAAAATGGAAACCTGTAAGCATTGCCCATGTTGCGAAAATGGTCATTAAAAGTATAAGCAGATTAAGGAAAAAAGAGATTTTTGGCAGCTTTGTCATAAAATTGATTATATCATAAAAAAATGGATTTTACACGGAATCTGTTTTATACTGTCTTTATGAACAAAAAAAAGATAACTTTCGCAAGTTTGTCGGTAAGACTTCCGCTGTATCTTGCGCTTATTTGTATTATTCTTAGTGCCGCAAACGGAATTATCGGCTACAGGGTCTTCAAATCGCTTTTTGAACGCCAGTACCGTGATATTACCGAGCAGATTGCGGAAACTGCACTTTCTTATATTGATGTCGAACGAATCAGTCTCTATACTGCCGGTGCTCCTGCCGACAAAGAATGGCAGTCAACGGATGAAAAGCTTGATGTGCTTACCAGAACAACAGAGCTTGCATATATCTATGTAACGGTTCCTGACGAAAAATTTGAAAACCGTGTTTACATATATGATACAGTACATCCCGACGTAACGAACGGCAAAAAAATTGAATTGGGAACAGTTTCTTCTCTTAAAAAGTATGATGAAGAATATATACAAAACCTTAAAAACGTAATGCTGGACGGTGAGCCTTACATACGCTTTGTGTATAATTCTACGGGCGGACACGTAACAACATCTATTCCGGTTAAGGACAGCACGGGCAAAAACGTTGCCATTATGAGTGTTGTTAAGCCCATGAGCGAGATACGGGAGTTCAAGAAAAGCTACAGAATTATCGTTGCCGTATCTTCTGCCCTGATTACGCTTTTGTTTGTTGTTTTGTTTATTGGTCTTTTGATGGCAAGATTTGTAAAACCTGTTTCGCTTATTACAAACGAAACCTCTCATTTTGCGGAACACAAAGGGCATATTTCTGATATGCTGAAAAAAATAAAAGGAAAAGACGAACTTGGTGTTCTTGCCCGCGCCGTTGAAAAGATGAGTGTGGACATGAATAAGTATATCGAAGATCTGACGCACACAACCGCCGAAAAAGAACGGCTTTCCGCTGAGCTAGACGTTGCGACGCAGATTCAGGCAAACATGCTGCCGCGTATTTTCCCGCCGTACAAGGACCATCCTGAACTGGAACTTTTTGCGACTATGGAACCCGCAAAGGAAGTAGGCGGCGATTTTTACGACTTTTTTATGGTTGATGACGACCATTTTGCTCTTGTTGTTGGTGATGTAAGCGGCAAGGGCGTTCCCGCCGCACTGTTTATGGTTATCGCAAAAACGCTCATCAAGAACAGCATTTTGCAGGGATTGGGACCTGCAGCAGTTTTTGAGCGCGTCAACAACGAACTTTGCGAGGGTAATGATGCGGGTCTTTTTGTAACATGCTGGATGGGTATTCTGTCGCTAAGTACAGGAAAACTGGTATTTGTCAACGCCGGTCATACATTCCCGGTCCTTTGCCATGATAACAAGGCTGACTTTTTGGAATCAAAGCCCAATCTCATGCTTTCAGGAATGGAAGGAACCGCTTATACCGAACATTCGGTAACGCTTACCAAAGGAGACCGCCTTTTTGTTTACACGGACGGTGTTACCGAAGCTACCAATGCCAAAAACGAACTTTACGGTGAAGAACGGCTTATCAATTATATCCGTGGAATGACTTCTTCCGACATACAGGAACGTCTGAACAAAATCCGGGCTGATATAGATGCTTTTGTTGACGGAGTTCCGCAGTTTGATGACATTACAATGCTGGAACTTTCACTGAAAAACTGAGGAGGCTTGCATGATTACCAAAATAATTCCTGCTGTAGACGAAAGTATGCAGGCCGTGTTTGATTTTGTCCACGGTCAGATACCTCAAGACTGTCCTTTGGACATGTTGAACAAGATAGACCTTGCCGTAGAGGAAATCTTCATAAATATAGCGCACTACGCCTATACACCGGATAAGGGTGATGCAGCTGTCAGCTGTGGTTTTGAAAAAGATACTCTGACAATTGTTTTCAGTGATTCAGGTAAACAATTCAATCCCCTGACACATTTGGACCCGGATATAAGCCTTTCACTTGACGAGAGGGAAATAGGAGGTTTGGGGATTTTCCTTACAAAGCAATTTATGGATTCTGTAGATTATAAATATGTTAAAAATCAGAACGTAATTTCAATACAAAAAAAGATTTTTTAGCGTATGTCAGATGATTGAAAGAACGCCTTCCATTCCTGTAGCCTGAAAGACCTGCCTGCAAAATTCCGACGGATTTCTTATGGACATTTTGCCGCCTGTTCCAGTCATAAGTTTGTGTGCCAGAAGAACAACACGAAGTCCTGCACTGGAAATATAGTTGACATCTTTCAGGTCAAGTATGAGTGATTTGCATTCGTTCGGACATTCCTTAAGCCTTGATTCAAGCTGCGGCGCGGTGGTTGTGTCCAGTCTTCCTTCTACACTAAGCTCCAGTGTTATACCATTAAGGTTTTCATTAATTGTCATTTTATCTCCGATTATGTAAATCCTGTATTCTTACATATATTTTTGGTCTAATCATAAAAAAAGTCAATCTATTTCTTTTTTAGTTTAAAAAAGCATGATATAATCATTACACTTGAACGATGGAGAATAAAATGAAATGCTCAAATTGTGATACTGAACTTGCCGGTGATTTTAAATTCTGCCCTCATTGTGGTCAGCCAGTCCATCATGAAGAAACCAACAAGGCTGCAGATAATGCCGAATCCATGGCAGTCTTCAATGATGACTCTCCGCATATGATTACTGTTCCGGGCGGTACATTTATAATGGGAACCGGAGAAGTTGTCCATAATGTATTGCTGGATCCATTTTTTATTGCAGAAGCACCCGTAACACAAAAGCAGTATAAGTTTGTTATGGGAAAGAACCCCTCAAAGCTTGTCGGTGAAAATCGTCCTGTTGAATGCGTCAATTGGTGCGACGCTTTGATTTATTGCAACAGGTTGAGTATGATGCAGAATCTTGTTCCGTGTTACAGCATCGGTAATATTAAGGACCTTACGACATTTGAGAGTTCAAGCCCGGTCTGGAAACGTGTTGTATGTGATTACAGGGCGGACGGTTACCGGTTGCCTACAGAAGCTGAATGGGAATATGCCGCGCGTGGTGCTGTAAAAAGCAACCCCATGATGTATGCGGGAAGCGATAATATAGAAAAGGTAGCCTGGTACGGCGAAAACAGCGAAGTCCGCACCCATGACGTAGGCTGCAAAAAGCCGAACAGTCTCGGTTTATATGACATGTGCGGCAATGTGGCGGAGTGGTGTTGGGATTATATGGATACTATGTCTGTTGTTCCTCAGACAAATCCTCACGGACCGCAGATGGGTACGATGCATATCAAGCGCGGCGGCAGCTGGCTGGATGATCCTCAGCAGTGCACGGTATTTTACCGCAGCGGAAGCGCTCCCGGCGGAAAGAGCAGTAATCTGGGGTTTAGAGTCTGTCAGTCCATGGTTGAAAGTGATTAGTTTCCGGTGTAAAAAAAATTATTTTTTTTCTTGCATTTTTACGGATGTGTGCTATTATTTAATTGTAGCAAGGAAAGAGTTGGGAGGCTTACACCGGCTGCACGTAGAGGAGGCGTTATGCAATTTCCGACAAAGACAGCTGACCTCTTGAAGGTCAATAATTAGACACTTATCCACCTGTGTTGATACAGGATCTGATAAAATGCCCTTCATACTGATGAAGACGAGCAATCTATAAACCGCCAAAAACTGGCGGTTTTTTTTATGGAGGAAAAATGAAAAACACATTAATTGCAGGACTTGCGCTTATGATTCTTACAGGTTGTACAACTGTAAATGGTTTTAAAAGTGACGAAACCAAGCTTTATCTCAAGGGAAACCCTACAACCGGCTTTAGTTGGATTTTGCAGATACAAGACTCTTCAATAGTAGAAATCGAAGAATCTTCCGAGTATTTGGGCGCGGACGGCGTAGTAGGCGCACCTTCGCAATTTTGTTATACAATACGTTCCCTCAAACCCGGCAATACAGTACTGCGCTTTGAATACCGCCGTCCGTGGGAAAAGAATCCTCCCTTGGAACTTCACCTGTACGATGTGACTGTTGAAAAAGACGGTAAGCTCATACTGCAGGAACTTGAGACTGACTGATTAATAATTCTATGGTTGAAATCTACAAGAATATGAATTATAATAAAAATATCTAAAATCATTTTTGCTTACAAAAAGTCCTGAATGTCAAATTTGTTAATTTTTTTTACTGGAGATTTTGTACTATGGCAGAAAAGACTGAGGGTGTTGTAAAATTTGATTTAAGAGTATTTCTGGTCTATTTAGGTCAGATTTATGCTCCTATAATCGCCAGCTGGGCAACGCTGGTTTGGCAGCATGTTTTTACTTTTGAAGAGACTATTGTAGGTTTTGTTTCGATCCCCGGTGTATTGGGACTTGGAGGTGCCACAGCCTTTATCCTTATGTGGTGGTTTACACAGACAGGGCAGATAAAACAATTTAATCCTGCCGATCCTGAATCCGTTACAAAGACAAATAAGCTTGCAAAACGATTCACTACAGTGGCTCTTGTCTTTGCCGCTACAAACGGATTTTTTTCTGCAATGGTCGTTCAAACGTCCTTTTTAGTAAAACACATAAGAGTTGATGTTCCGCCTCTTTATGCGTCCTGTGTCGGCAATTCCTTTTTGTTTGCGCTCCTGTTTTATATACTTTTTATCCAAAGTTTTGAAAAAGCCTTGCATCGTGTTCCGTTCCGGGAAGAATTCAAATCACTTTCGCTTACAATACGCAGTATTTTTGTAAGCGGATTCGGGGCTCTCGGGTCTCTGCTTGTAACGATAACTCCGGCATTGGTAACAGTTCTTAAGGATACTCCGATTAATGTACTTTTCTGGCGTTATATTATGCCCGAAGGTGTTGTCGGAGTTACATGCATAATTTTGTCTTCCTTTTTGCAGATGAGAGGAACGAGTACCCGTCTTAAGCTTGTTACGGATTTTACAAGACAGGTTGCACAAAAAGATTATACAGGCAATAAGGTTGAAGTAGAAAGCCGCGATGAATACGGCCTTTTGATAAACGACCTGAACGCTTTCCGCGCGGACACAAGAAACTTACTTGAGAATATCGACAAGTCCGTTGAACTTTCGTTGCAGACAGCTGATGATGTAAGTTCCAATATGACGGAGACATCCTCGGCGGTTGAACAGATTATGGCAAATATCAACAGTGTTAAAACCCGTGTGGAAAACCAGTCGGCAGCTGTTGTAAAGAGTGATGAAACTGTTCAGAACATGGTTTCGAGAATTAATGAACTAAATAGCAGCGTAAACGCTCAGAGTGAGGGTGTTTCAAATTCTTCTAGTGCTGTAGAAGAGATGGTTGCAAACATCCGCTCCGTAACGCAGATACTTGAGAGCAATTCAATGACAGTAGCCGAGCTTGGTTCAGAGTCGGAAAAAGGTCGCCAGCGGATTAATGAGTCGGCTGATCTTGCGGGAACAATTCTTGAAAAATCCGCCGGACTAATGGAAGCATCTTCTGTAATACAGAATATTGCAAGCCAGACAAACCTGCTTGCGATGAATGCGGCGATAGAAGCTGCACATGCAGGTGAGTCAGGCAAAGGATTTTCCGTTGTTGCCGATGAAATCCGTAAACTTGCCGAACAGTCCAATACACAGGGTAAGGCAATCAGTTCGCAGCTGAATGAGCTCCAGGGCATAATCCAGAACGTATCTGAAAATACAAAGTCCGTACAAAAACAGTTTGAGGTTATTTTTAACCTTACAAACAAGGTTCAGCAGCAGGAATCCGTAATAAAGAACGCAATGGATGAACAGAACGCAGGAAGTGCGCAGGTTCTTCATTCAATAAGCGATATTCAGAATTCTACCGAGCTTGTAAAAACGAATTCCGCTATTCTTCTTGACGGCGGCAGACAGATTGGAGAAGAAATGCAGATTATCGCCGATGTAACGAGCGAAATTACCAACTCCATGAATGAGATGGCGGCAGGTTCCAGCCAGATTACAAAGTCCGTAGAATTGTGCCAGCGTTCAAGTACCGAAAACCTTGAAAACCTCAATTCGCTGCGAAAAGAGGTTTCATTGTTCAAGGTAAATTAGACAAGTGGATGTTACAGTTTTTGATATTCCTCAGTATCAGAAGGATCAGAAGGGTCAGCTATTGTCAGTGTATTGCCGTTTATGGCAAAAGTACCATAAAGATGTTCTGTATTATCTGGATTCAGAGGAAGAGAAGTTAAAGGAATAGAAGTAGTTGACATAGCATTAATAATAGCAGTTGGATCTGTGATAGGTGTTGTATTTGTGGCATCTGTATAGGATACAGCATTAAATTTAGCATAAAGATTTGTGTTATCCAATCTGAAAGTTCCTGTATAAACCAGAGTCCAAATAAGTGTTGCTGGATTATTGCTAGCATCTTTTATAGATAACGTATAAGTAAAATTTGCTCCAGCAAATGCAAGAATTGATTCTGTTGTTGTATTAATCGTTGTGTTTGTAGTAGTATTTTTCCAGCTTCCTTCCAACGGTGTTGTAGCAGCAGCCGCCGGGTTTGATGCACTTTCGTTTCCCTTATCCTTGCAGGAAACAAATAACATACATACGATAATAAGAAAGAATAATACTTTTTTCATTAGTACTCTCCGTTTTTTATATAGATATTTGTTACTATAACATGAAACATTTAATAATTCAACAGTCTCATTTGTTACTTACACAATCATCTTCCAAATAACAGATTAGAATTATAATAATCTGTTTTTCGAATGAAAATAGACTAATTTTAAAATATAATTAGTCTATTTTAAATGTTAAATTAGATTAATTTAAAAGTTAAAATAGACTATTATAAAAATTAAATTAGACTATTTTAAAAGTTTTAATAGACTATTTTTAAAATTAAAATAGACTATTTTAACTCTAAAGTAGTACATAAAAGATAATTGGCATAGCTTTATACATTAATACAAGTCTTATGAAAACAACTCAATGTGAATATGTACAATCTGCGCAGACGTTTTTTGGGACACAAAACATTCTGCAGACCGAAGGTCGAAGCCGTTTTGTGGCACGAAAAACGTCGAGAGCAGATTGGGATATTCAAATTTTAGCTGGAACCCGCTCACGATAGTTATCTAGCGCAATCAATTCTTTATATGCGACTATTTAATTGTTAAAAGATTTTTAGTGCAGCTTTTTCTCGGGAAATTCGTCGTAAAAGCGCTTTTTATCCGCATACATAAGCTCATCCGCATGCTTGAGCGCGGAACGGATGTTTTTGCAGTCGCTTTCCATGCTAAAGCCTGTCGCAAAGCTGACCTTGCCGTTTTTGTCGGTTTCTTTTTTAAGCTTTTTAACCAGGTTTTCAATGTCTACAGGCGGAGTGTCCGGCAGCATAATCATAAACTCGTCACCTCCGGCTCTGAAAATCTCATAGCCTTTAAAAACACGTTTAAGAATCTTTGCTGCGCTCTTTAGAAGGATGTCGCCGGCCTCATGACCTTTTGTGTCGTTTATCATTTTGAGGCCGTTAAGATCGGCAAAAATAATGCCTATGGAAGTGTTTTTCCCGTTATCAGGATTGCAGTAGTAATCAACCCTGTTATTCATTTCGTTGCGGTTAAGTACACCGGTGAGCATATCGGTTGTACTCAATACCTTCATGCGGTGAAAAAGCTGATGGTTTGAAATTTCGGACGCAAGAAAGAACGTGGTAAGTTCAAGAGTTCTTTTTATGCGGACTGTTTCTGAAGCGTCAAAATTGGTTGCCCAGATGTAGCCCAAAAATTCATCGTGTATTTTTATGGGAAACATTACAATATTGTCAATATGGGATGCTTTCATGGATTCGTACCATACCGGGTTCTTCTCTTTTACGTATTCCATGTCATTTTCATTTTTAATGATAAGGCAGTTGCTTCCGCCTATTGTGTCTTTCCATGTAACGGCAAGGTCATAAAAGTCATCGGAAAACCAAGCCTTTGGAGCGGGCTTCCGGTTGCCGCCTTCAAAATCTTCACACAAAATTGAGCATTTGTGCGCATTGGAATCCATAAGCAGAATACAGCTGTAAACTGCCTTGCACTGCCGGCGGATGTCCTTTATTACATTGTACATGTTTTTTTCAAAACTGTCAGTGTCGTGCAGCTTTATGCACGCAGCAAGAACATCGGCGGCAACTTCCTGCGAAATGTTCGACATTTTGGCGGCATCCGCTTCTTTTGTTAACTCCTGCGTGTATGTGCAGTAACAAAGCTTGTCGTCGTCGGATTCAAGCGGCAGCATAAAAATGTTAAAATAAAAATCAAAGCGTTCCGGATGAACATAGGTGTGCAGCGGTTGTTTCAGGACGGCGCAGCGGTAGCAAAAGTCTTCAAAATTCAAATCCTTCGGAAAATATATCTGATATTCACTATTGGGAATGAATTTGTTTACCAGCATTTGGGGTCCGTTGTCTGCTTTTTCAATAGAATCGATGTAAGCTTTGTTTCCTGTGACAATACGGATTTTCCCGTAAGAATTATTGGGGAGTTTTTCGACCGAAATAATACAGGTCATTGTTTTAAAACCGTCAACGATTGTTTGAAAGTCCATGGAATAATTCTAACACTGGATAAAAAAATTCTCAACTTTGATATTAAGAAAAAAAACTTAAAAAATCTCCATTTTTTTTGTAACCATATTTTTTGTCAGCTGTTGTATAAGTATATTGTGCAGCAACTAAGACATATAAATATTTTTTAAGCACGCAATCGGTTTTCCCTCCTTTATTTCCGATTGCGTTTTTTTTTGCCCGAACGCCTGAGAATCACTGAAATACATTTTATTAAACTGAAACACTACTGGAATATTTTCTTTCAATGCTATAAAATAAAGCTAATTTAATATTCAGGGGTTATTCATGATTACGCTAAAATTCGGCGGAACTTCGATGGGAAGTGCCGACCGCATTATTGACTCTGCTGAAATAATGAAGGGCAGGGCTGAAAAAGACCGTATCAGTGTTGTTGTATCTGCTGTAGCAGGAATTTCGGACAAGCTTCAGGAAAGTATCGAAAAAACAATCACAGGTACAACACCATCCGACTTTGTAAAAAAAGTTAAGACGGTACATGAATCAATCTGTAAAGAACTTAAGCAAAAAATTTCAGCTTTTGACGAAAAAGCTGTTCTTAAAGAAATAGAACCTGTTTTTGATGAATACGAAAGACTGCTTAATGCGGTCTCCGCATTCGGTGAGTGTCCGGTTTCTGTACACTGCCGCATTATGGGAATAGGTGAGAGGCTTTCCGCACCGATTGTGGCGGCTGTTCTTACTGCCAAAAAGCAGAAAGTATGCTTGTTGGATTCACGCAATTACATTTACACAAACGGCAACCAGAAAGAGGGCGATCCCGATATGCCTCGCACTATGGAAGCTCTTGCCGCAGTACGTGACGGCAAAACCGGCAGGGATGCGCGTATTCTGCTTTTCCCGGGCTTTATCTGCACTTGGAAAAACTCTTCAATGGGGCTTTTGGGACGTAATGGTTCCGATTTTTCAGCTGCTTTGATTGGTGTCGGTCTTGGTGCTTCCAAGGTAGAATTCTGGACCGATGTTGACGGTATCTTTACAGCCGATCCGCGCATTGTTTCGGACGCTATTATGATTAACGACATGAGCTTTGAAGAAGCGATGGAACTTTCGTTCTTCGGCTCAAAGGTTCTGCATCCTAAAACACTTGCGCCTCTTGCCGCAAAAGGTATAGAAGCCTGGAGTCTTAATACGATGAATCCGTCTTCGCGCGGAACAAGGATTACATCCGGTCACTTTGAATCAAACGGTTCAATCCGCGGTATTTCGTGCCTCAAAGATACAGCTATTATCAGCGTATCAGGTTCCGGTATGAAAGGAAAAACCGGTATGGCGGCACGCATTTTTGCGGCTGTTTCCCGCGCCGGAATCTCTATGCTTTTGATTACACAGTCCAGTTCCGAATACACAATCAGTTTCTGCGTCAACCAGAGCGATGCAATGAAGGTTCAGGAAGTGCTCGGAGCCGAGTTTGAACTTGAACTGCGTGAAAACATAATTAACCTTATTGAAACTCAGGAACACTGCGCAATTGTCTCGATTATCGGTGACGGTATGAAGCACAAGCGCGGTATTGCAGGCAAGTTCTTTGACGCGCTCGCTTCACAGGACATCAGCATTCTTGCGATTGCCCAGGGGTCTTCAGAACGTTCAATCAGTGTTGTTATCAACGGTGACAACGGCGATACCGCTGTAAGAATTGCACACCGCTTCTGCTTTAATACGGCGCAGACTATCGAAGTATTTGCATTTGGCGCTGGTAACATCGGCGGAACACTGCTTGACCAGATTCATTCACAGCAAAAGGAACTGCTCTCACAGGGCGTTGATATCCGTGTTATGGCGATTGCCAACATAGACGGCATGATTATGAGCGAAACAGGTCTTGATTTGCGCAACTGGCGTGATGATGTTAAAAAGAACGGCAAGCCCACAAATCTGGATGAGATTCTGGAGTTTGTGCGCAGAATAAAGCCGCTTAATCCTATTTTTGTAGACTGTACCGCATCCTATGACTTGCCGGAACGTTATCTGGACATTTTGAACGCAGGTATGCATATTGCAACACCGAACAAGCGCGCAAATTCTATGAGCATGGATTTTTACAAACAGCTTCGTGCAACCGCTAATAAAATGCGCCGCCGGTTCCTTTACGAAACTAACGTTGGTGCAGGGCTCCCGATTATCGACACGTTGCAGAATCTTTTCAAATCTGGTGACAAGCTCACGGGCTTTTACGGAATTATGTCCGGTTCTCTTTCGTACATATTTGGTCGTTTGGACGAAGGTGCCACATTCAGTCAGGCTGTGCTTGAAGCCAAAGAAAAACGTTTTACCGAGCCTGACCCGCGTGATGATTTGGGCGGACTTGATGTTGCTAGAAAGGCTCTAATTATTGCGCGCGAAGCTGGCTTTGAGCTTGAGCTTGAAGATATCGTAATCAATAAGGTTTTCCCCGAAGATTTTGATGATACCGGTACAACGGAAGAATTCCTCAAAAAGCTGCCTCAGCTTGATGATTATTTTACAAAGAAGGTTGAAGCACTCAAAAAACAGGGAAAAGTTCTCCGCATGGCGGCGCAGATTGAAAACGGTAAATGCAGTGTAGGTATGATGGAAGTAGATTCAACGCATCCTCTGTATGTAATCAAGGGCGGTGAAAATGCCTTTGTTTTCCATACTGCCCGTTATACACCTATTCCTATGACTGTAAGAGGTTACGGTGCCGGTGCGGGTGTTACAGCTGCCGGTGTATTCGGTGATGTTCTCCGCACAGTTTCGTGGAATCCGTAATTTGAATTATTTTGGCATATAAAAAGAGGTTATATTATGGAAAATACAAAACGTTTTGTTCTGTCCGTATTGGTAGAAAACCACGCCGGTGTTTTGAGCCGTGTTTCGGGTTTGTTCAGCCGCAGGGGCTACAATATTGACAGCCTTACCGTTGGTGAAACGAACAATCCCGAGCAGTCCAGAATGACTATCGTTGTTCGCGGCGACGAATATATTCTTGAGCAGATTGAAAAGCAGCTTTCAAAGCTGGTAGAAGTTATTTCGATTGTACACTGCGATTTGTCCACAACGGTTGTGCGCGAACTTGCACTCATAAAAGTACATGTTACGGTCGAAACGCGTGCTACTGTAATAGAAACCTGCAACATCTTCCGTGTACATATAGTAGACGTGGGTTCAGAATCTTTGGTTATTGAAGCAACCGGAAGTGAAGATAAAATAGCAAGTCTTATCAGGCTTTTGCAGCCCTACGGTATTATGGAACTGGTTAGAACCGGACTTACTGCAATGCAGCGTGGTTCTCAGGTTCTTGAATAGATTGGAACTTTTAAACAAAAAAAGCGGCTTAGGTTTTGCCCTAAAGCCGCTTTTTTTATATCTGCGCCGGATTTACATCTTATAGCGCATTGTGGAAATCTTGTGTCCGCTGCGGATTACATCGAACCAGATTTCTTTTTGATTTGACGAAAGAGCTTTGTAAAAATCCTGAATGGTTTTTACTTCTTTGTCGCATACTGCTGTTATGATGTCGCCAGGCTGAAGGCTGATAACAGAAGCGGGTGATTTTGCTTCTACGTTTGCAACGAGAATTCCGTCTGTTTTTGCATCCAGTTTGAGCTGCTGTCTTGCTGACTCTGTAAGCGGTGTGGCAATAAAACCAGGCCAAAGTTTTGAACTGTCGGCAACTGTAGTATCAAGTCTTTCTTCAATCTTGATTCGTACTTCCATCTGCTTTCCGCCTCGGATGATTGAAAATGTTGCTGTTTCGCCAACGCCCAAATCTCCGATTTCGCGTGTAAGCTGGTTAGCGTCTTTTGTCGGTTTTCCGTTGAGTGCAGTTATAAAGTCACCAGGCTGAATTCCGCCTTTTGCGGCCGGTGAACCTAAGAATACCTGGAATGCAAAACCGCCGTCTTTGCCGGAAAGTCCCATTTCCTTTTTGTATTCTTCTTCGATTGTTCCGATACTTACACCAAGCCAGCCGTATGTAACCTTACCGCCTGTGATAAAGTCATCAATCGCTTTTTTAACGTTATTGATAGGAATTGCAAAACCAAGTCCCTGTGAACCGCCGGACTGTGATGCAATCCATGTGTTAATACCGATTATTTCGCCGTAAATGTTTATAAGCGGACCGCCTGAATTACCCTGGTTGATTGCGGCATCTGTCTGGATAAAATCGCTGATGTTGTTTACACCGCTGCCGGAGCGTCCGGTTGCGCTGATAATTCCCTGTGTTACGGAAGAGCCGTATCCAAGCGGAGTACCCATTGCAAAACAGATGTCACCACGCTCAACTTTGTCAGAATCACCGAGGATTGCTACAGGGATGTTCATGTCATCACTTTCGAATGAAACGAGGGCAATGTCTTTTCGTTCGTCTTTGCCGACAAGCTTGCCTGTAAAGGTTCTTTCATCATTAAGTTTTACCGAAATTTCTGAAGCAGAACCTACAACATGATTGTTTGTCAGAACATACAAGGTTTTGCCTGAACGTCTTACGATTACACCGGAACCAAGTCCCTGCTGGGTGTATTCTCTTTCCTGTGATTTTTCGTCTTCGTTAAAGAAAAAGAACGGGAAACCCTGCATTGGATTTGACTGGACTGTTTTTTTCTCTACAACGTCAAGTTCAACGACGGACGGCAGAACGCCCTTTGATATTGACCTGAAAACGGTTTGCAAAGATTCTACTACTGAAAGAGCATCTGTAGGAATCTTTACGTTTGATTTTGTTTCTGCAAAAGCGGTATGGGCATTTGTCTGCTTGTCTGAATTTGTGCCGGTACATGAAATAGAAAAAGATGTAATGGCAAAAACTACTGCAATAATAAAAAATAGAAAGTTTTTGGATTTTTGTTTCATAAATAGCAGCCTCCATTTATATTTAAAAACATACTAAATAAACAAACAAAAATCCAAT
>JAEEQG010000109.1 GCA_016285185.1 Spirochaetota bacterium | reverse complement strand
TACATAAGCTGTTTTTAAATCAAAAACAATGATTTTGAAATGAACGCGAGGGCATAGGACACGCTCCATGCCATCAATTAAGGCAGGGTATTTGTCAAAATCCTGGCGGAAAGCAGGGCCAGGTTCTTTGGCATGAATCAATCGGATTTCAACTCCGCGTTTTGCTAAGTCAGAAAGAACTTCGAGTAACGGTTTGGTACCACGTCCATCTTTTACGTAAAGATCTTTGATATCCGCGGTACCAATCCATAAGGTTTTCTTCACGGTTTTTATCCGTTCAATAACCTGTTCATAATGAGCTTCGTTGGCAATATATTGAAACTCTGGCTCAGATATCTGTTTTTGCTTTATGGATTCCGCAAGTTTTTGAACCTTCGGCTTTGCCGCACTTGTTTTTGATGTGCTCTTTTTCTTTGAAGTTGCAGGTGCTTTGTTTATTGGCTTTTTTGCAATCATAATATATTCCTGATTATACAGTAATTCTTATACGGCATAAAACTATCAAATCAAGATAGACAAGATAAAAAAAGATTAAATTGTCATCAAGAAAAAGTTTTTCAAAATTTTCTTCCACTATCGTGAAATGATAGTCTCCAGCGATATATTTGTGCTTGAAAATACACAGATGCAAATTGTGTTCGGGAGGAAAAGATGAAAAAAGAATTACTTCATATTATGTATGTAATAGCAGTAATAACAATTCTTGTGGAGTTTTTGTTAGTTGTGATATTTTGGGACACATTTTTTAGTCAGATGCCAAATATTGGTATTAAAATCATTTTGGTAATAGAATTTTTGTTTGCATTTTTTATTTTATTAAGTAGTTTCGTAAACAAATGGAAAACGGAATTTTCTACACTAATTTTGTGTTTTGCGCTGTTTTCACTATTAATGAACATTAATCTCTTGTCTCCGCTACAACAAATTGAAGATAGTTCAATACTACGTGTTTTTAACCTAAAAAAGTTCTGTGATAAATACCTTTTTGGATTACCGCTTGCATTACCATTGCTTGTAATCACTCTTTTTGTTTCAAAAGGTGTATCAAGAATTGCAGAAGTATCTGCCCGTTTTGCAAAAGACACCGAACATTCAAAGTTTTTGGATATAGAGAACCGTTTAACAGAGAATGAGATTTCTTCAGATAAAGCAAATAAATTAAAGGAACTTATTCAAACAGATATAAACGAAAGAGAAAAACTCGATGGAGTAACAAAATTCCTGTCTGGAAGTATTAGACTTACAATCTTCGTGACTTGTATAAACATAAGCATAGGAATCCTTATGGGAATTTTTAAAAGCAATTTAAATTTTTATGATTCCCTAAAAGCAACCATTCCCAGTTTTTGTATGAAAATCATTTTGATTACTGTGCCTTATATAATTGTAGGGATGGCAATATCAATAAGAACTAATTCAGTTGGGCAAATTAAAACTTTGTAAGCTAATTATGTTCTGTACAACAAATCAAAAAAAGTTTTCTCTAATATCGTGAAATGATAGAACCCTGTGTCATCAATAATGTGGAATTTTGTTTGTAGGAGAAATAAGAATGACAGATTTATTGCGTTTCCCTTTTATAAAAACATTAATTACGCTTGTATATGATAAAGCTTCTGGTTTAACAGGAAATCCTCAGTGGACTCGTATCGACCAAGATTTTATCTTTAAAATCCGTTATGGCAATCTGCTGAAAGATTCTGGCGATATATTATTATGTCCGTTATCTGAAGGTTTTAAGCCAAGCAATTCGCTTTCAAGAAGCATTATAAAGGGGGAAGGAAAATGGCTGGATAAAGAAATCAAGAACCTATATTCCTCAGACAATACAAAATGGATTGGTTCAGAGCATGTCGCTTTTCTTCCGTGCAGGAAATTGAAATATCGGGGAATCCTTTTTGTTTGTGTTGATTTTTACTCTGAGAACAGGACAGAAATAAATGCTGGTCGTATTGCAGAAGCCCTGGAAATTGCTGAGAAATACAAATGCAAAAAACTTTCATGTCCGCAGAACATTCTCTATGCTCCAGAAGAAGCTTATAGCTATGATTACATACGTTTTCAGTTTGAATCGATTATTCGCTCACTTGGTTCAAAGATAAAAATAGATTTTGTAATTGAGACTGTCATACAAAAGACTCTGCATAGTTACCCTTTATTTGCATCTACTATGATTCTCTATGATTTTAGCAATTCATTGGTTGAATATCTTCCAAGGTGTGCTCAAATCTTACAGCATTACAGAAAACCGTTAAGGTCTGTAAGAACGGTATATTCAATTTCTACTCATACTCAAAAACAGATAAAAGCCTTACTAACAAAGCCAATAAACGAAAAAAGCGCAGTCAGATTATTTAAGAAGCTTTATAAGATAATGGGTGGATATTATGAAACAGGAGTTGGAAGAGGCAATGATGGTTTCAGCTTCTTCTTACTAAGCCTATGCGAGGAAATGCCCTGGAACTTCTATAGGATTTTGGAACTCTTGAAAAATTTCACGGAATTATATAAGGGTAAAATTTTCGACGAGTATGAACTTCCTTATGATGATTTCATATTCAACGAAAGATTCAAAGATTTGAAACCTTTTGATTATCAGCAAAGGGGACAATAATCATGGCAGAAATAAGAAGAATAGAAAGAGTCTCATATAACGCAAGAAGAGTAGAGCGCGTAACTCGTTATACATCAGTGTAGCCTATATATTAAAAAAATATATACTTTTTTTCTTCCACTATCACAAAATGATAGTGCACCATAGTAAAATCCAAAGCATAAAACGCGAGGAGCAGACCTTGCGAAGAATCGATGCGGAGGATTTGAACATGGTAAGAAAGAGCACAAACAGAATGACGGAATTGTTGGTTGCAGCACTGAACAACAGAAAGGGCAATTTCAGAAATTGGATGTTGAATCGCTTCGGATGTCTTTTTGAAACGAGTTTTCCGACTGATGTAGAGTTCTACGTTTACCAATCCCTTATGTATGAGGAGCTGAATGGACTTGAGATGGGTATTATTGCTCTTGTTCCTGGCAAGCGTACGCCTGTTCTTATGATTGAACTTAAAACTGACTATTGGGAGCCTCTTCACGAATCACAGATGGAAGACGGAGCATATGACATCACATCAAAGAAGCATGGGATTCCTCTGCTTTATATCATACCGTCTTCCTACACTCAAAGAGATAAAATTCCTGCCAGAGCAGGGATATTAGACTGGAATGATATACTCGGTGTTGCCTGGGAATATGACAATACATGTTTTGCAGAGCAGATAGAGCGTTACATAGATATTTTTGAAGAAGACGCGCCTTTTTCAAAAGAGGAAGTTGCCCTGCTTACCGTTCCGTCTTTGATGAAAGAGATGCATCAGACAGAAAATTTGATTCTTGAAGAAGTCGAGCAAATCCTTAAGAAGCATGGGCGTGAGTTTGAGTTTGGCAAATATTCACTTGAACCGCATGGTAAAGGCTATAACTATAATTATGATGGAAACGATCTTTTCATCGGTTTCAATCGTAGCAAAGATGCGCCGTTCTTTGCGCTCTGCATTAAAGAAAGCGCAAATACTGATAATGATGGCAAACTCTATTATGAGGACGGCTACTATTATGTTCCTATTGAGGATAGTGACTGTGTGGAAGGCGATGAAGAAGTCTTGACAGATTTGCGCAAGTTCTTGAAGAAAAAGAATGTTGTCATCTCAAGGACTTTTGAGAAGACCTTTCATATAATGCCGCGTCTTCGTTCAAAACTCAGTAGACTTGATGCCTGCTATAGCAGCAATGAGGTTATTTTTTTAATCAAGATGCTTTCTGATGACGATCATAGACTTATTTTGGGCGGAGAGTATTCGATTGCCCTCGGTATCCACAAAGACATTCTTGACAAGGAAAAATGTACGGATTTGTTGGAGACTGATGATTATTATGAGTTTCCTTTTTGCAAGTATACAAGGCTGTTCTGCGATTTTCTTCTTTCTTCGACAGATAAGGAACTTCAGAAAAACTACGACTTGCTTTTAGACACTGTATTAAAAGAAGCTGATAAGCGCCGCAAATAAGCGTAAGATTTATAGAAACTAAATACAAAGGATGAGCATTATGACAAACTACGAAAATAACATGCAGAAAGACAAAGTACCTTCTCTAAAAAGCCTGGACATCTGCGGCTTCAAGACTTTTGTTGAACCAACTCACATTGAATTTGCACAAGGGCTGAATGTTGTTCTGGCAACCACAAAATATCCAGTTCCGAGCGGAATGTGGGATTTTTTTGATGCAATCCGCTGGGCGTTCAGGGCAAAACAGATGCACGGAACGGGAATTCTGTCCGATACCGCCCCTGCTGAAGTAAAGCTGACAATCGCAGACGAATATGGAAAAGAACTTTCTATAACAAGCAGATTTTCTAACGAAAAAGGTGAAGAGTACATTACAGATGCAAGCCAGGAAGAAATTTCCCGCTTGCAAAAACATCTGCTAGCAGACGGCGAAAAAAGCCTTATCTTTGGAAGCACAAAAATTATCGTAGCAAACAGCGATAAGGGAATTGCAACACAGGCAGACGGAATGATCGGCATTACGACCGACGAAGCCGGAATGTCAAAAGCTTTCGTGCTGTCGCGAGAAAATGACTAGAATGTACTGGCTTGCATTGCAATTATATGGAGAAGCGTATGCACATTGATGAAGAATATGAGCTTAGTGAAATGTTGGCGGAACGCTGGTATCGTCTGAACGAAAGTTTTGTCTGGACTTCCGAAAACGCGAGGAAAGTCATTGAGTTGAATAATGGCTTGCTTGAGCGTTACAGGGAAGTCTACGATGAGCTTGTCCGAGTCTCTGCTGAATACGAGGAGAGATTCCGCTCTGGTGACAGCAATTACAAAGATTATACGATAGACGTTGATTTCTGGTACGATGCTCCAGAAAGCCAAGATAAGGAAGAGAATGATTTGTGGGAAAAAATGCGTGATGTAAGCAATTTCTGGGGACCGCATTTGCGCGCCAGATCGGCAGAACGTGGCTATGGGCTTGGAATCGAACCGTTTGAAAAAGCCTTGCACATCAATGACAAAGACTGGGACTCCCGTAACGAACCTCCCTTCAACACAAAGGAGTTTGAAGGAAACTACGTCTATTACTTCATGCACGACATCTTCACTCACAATTGCACCTATACCATGCAGGATGCAGTGAAGATGAAAGCTGAGGATTTTACGTGGCAGCTTTCCATATGCCTGAAGTACTCGGGAAAATCACGCCGATAATGGAAAGCCATGCATGACGGGCAGCAACTTTGACATATCAAAGCTTAATTACATTTCGATTGATTTTGAGATTGCAAACTATTACCGCATTATTATTATAGAAGGAAAACAATATGAAAAATACAGACGCTGCTTTTTTGCGTGCATATAATCTGATTTTTGGGGTTGCCGTGGGCGATGCTATGGGCTTTCCTGTGCAGTTCTATATGCGTGAGCAGGCAAAAAAGCTCAACATTACAAGCATGGTCGCACACAATTCCGGGGCGTTTCCGGCAGGAAGCTGGAGCGATGACACAAGCATGACGCTTGCGCTTACAGCAAGCCTCTGCGAGAAGGATGAGATTAACTATGACGACATAATGCAACGGTTCAGCGACTGGCTTAGAAAAGGTGCATACACGCCTAACGGAAAAGCCTTTGATGTCGGCAAAACTTGCTTTAAGGCGTTGATAAAATACAAAAACGGCGTTGAGCCGCTTGAATGTGGCGGGCAGTTAAAGACCGAAAACGGTAACGGCTCGCTCATGCGCATTTCTCCGCTCGCCTTTTACATTCTCAAAAAATATGGCAGCAGCGCATTTGACAACGCTGATGTTTTCGATATTGTTCACAATGTTTCCCGGCTTACACATGCTCACCCGATTGCGCTTATAGGCTGCGACATTTTTCTTGCAGTGCTGCTTGCCCTTCTGAACGATGAAGAAAAAACTTGCGCTGTTCAGCACGGCATGGAACAGGTATCAGCTTTTACAGAAAAGAATCCAAAATATAAAGAAGCATTTGCAGAATACGGCCGCATTGCAGACGCTTCTTTCCGCAATTTGCCGGAAGAGAAAATCTCAAGCAGCGGCTATGTTGTAGATACGCTTGAAGCGGCCTTATGGTGCTTTCTCGGCACAGTCTCATACCGCGAATGTATCTTGAAAATTCTGCCTCTGGGCAAAGACACAGACACCATCGGGGCTGTTGCCGGAGCAATGGCAGGGCTTTATTATGCGTCTTCTGATGAAAAGAAAATTCCGTCGGAATGGTGCGCAGCTTTGCAGAATCAGGAATTGCTTATGAAAGCTGTGCAGCAACTTGCGGAAAAGTATTGAAGGTTAAGCTGAACTAGAATTTGCATGATATAATGGTGAGATAAAGGAATATGGGTATGAGTGAAAATATTTGCTTGAAGTCTATTACAGAATTCAAGGACTTTAAATTCTTCATTCCAAGTTATTAGCGTGGTTATCGTTGGGTGGAGTGGTAAGTTAATGTTTTGCTGGATTATGTATGGTAATTTATGCAAAAAGAGAATAATTCTGAGCTTTTTATTGCCTACAACCACTAGTAGCTAAACATATTAATCGTTCGAGGTGAAACTAAATGACAATTCAAGAACTTACATCAAAAGAAGAAGAAATCCAAAGGGAAATTAAAGATGTCGCAGAAAAGCATAATCTTTTCAGAGATAATTATGAACCAATCTTTGATGGGATATATTCTTCTGAAAAATATCTTTCTGCATCGTTACGCATTATGTGGATTTTAAAAGAGCCGTATGATGAAATTGATGAAGATGGAGTTACAGGTGGTGGTGGATGGTCAATTCCAAAACATTTATTCAAGGAACCTGAATATGACTATTATTCAAAAGGGAAGCTCACTGCCAAAATTGTAACAAGACTTTCTTACTGTATTCTAAACGATAAAAAGTTTTCAGAATCAAAATGTATTAACGGTGTACCGAATATCGCAGACTCTCTTCAAAACATTGCATATGTTAATATCAATAAAATGCCAGCCAGAACTTCAACAAATGATGCATCCCTTTATGAAAAATATCAGATTTGGAAGCCTGTTCTTCTGAAACAGATAGAATCATATTCGCCTGATATAATCATTTTTGGCGGTACATTTTATGATTACTTTGCATTGGACTTATTTGATGGTAATTATCCTGAACTAAACTACAAATTTGGAATGGCAAAAGGTTTTTTGAGAAATGATTCTCTTTTAATCTCAGCCTGTCACCCTGGTTATCGTTATTTTCAAAGTGAGGAAATGCAAGATAACTATGCGTCAGAAATTCTAAAAGTTATAAATACTTGGAAGTCACAGAGAAAAGACATAAAAAATGATTGTTTTTCAAAAGAAAAATCTATGGACTTTAGAGTTGATTGCATTGCAGACTGCCTGAAAGAAATGAAAAAGCAACTACTAGATGAGTTTGGAGTTAATGCCATCGAGCGAGATGGTAATGGCGGTGACGACACCTATTGGGGAAGATGGAAAGATAAAGAAACCTCTCCTGAGATAATTGCAGATTGGTTACTTGATAGATTACGTCAAGGAGCGATTGGTTATAAGGTTAATGTGAATAACGATTTTGATGCAAAGTTATATCTCTGTGGGGATGCAAGGACTTTTTACGTATACATTCATCCAGTTTCTGAGGAAGCAAAGAAATTAATAAGTTTGAAATACGAAGAAATAAAAAACAAATATGTTCCTGAAGGTTGGTTGATACCTAAGAAGGATAAACTGAATGAAACAGACTGGATTCTGAGAGGTCCGTTTGGAGGGCTTTCATTTTCAATCGACTTTAGAAATGCTAGCATGGATGAAGCCGAATACAAGGATAGGTATCAGAAATTTAAATCAATTGCCATTAAGGAAATGATTTCCGGTAGGGATGACAGTATTTTAAGGACTGTGGAAGAACTTGGAAATTTGATTGGGAGAAACAGCAAATGAGCAAAGCACTTTCGAAAGAAGAAAAACTGAACCGTAAGTTGAGGCGTGAAGCAAAGCAGCGAGATAAGGATTTAAATCCTGAACTTAACGACCGAGACTATGACATGCTCCGCATTTTGCGTACTCCCCCGAGTGACCCTAAAATAAAATATAACGTAGAGTTTTTTGCGGATTATTTTGATGTTTCAGAACCTACGATATTTCGTATGGTTAATAAACTAAGAGCCATGGATCTTCTTGAAGACGATCTAATAGATGGAAGTTATGCAATCAAAGAAACTGTGGAACAAATTTATAGTCCGAATACGGAAAAGCAAATTGCGCTTGTTGCAAACCTTAGAGGTCTTTTGCAAAAGTTTGAAAAGACACCGCTTTTTGAAAATGTTGCAAAGCTCATATATTTTCTTGAACCAAAAGTGGCAAAGGGCGATTCCCTGTTATCTTCCGGTCGCGTCATTGTTGCACCACAAATGGAATATGATGTCAACTGCAAGAACTGGAATGCCGTGAATGAGGCGATTCAAAAGAACCGCAAAATTGAATTCCGATATACAAAATCCTATGCCAACAAAGATGTCGTCCGAACAGTCTGTCCCTATCAGCTCATCTTGGACGATGGGACTGTCTATCTCTTTGCCTACAGCGAATATGCGGACAACATCATTTTGTATGATTTGAATTTCATGGATGATATTGTTGTTACAAATGAAGAGTTTACGCTGCCTGATGATTTTGACTTTAACAATTACTGTGGTGGCGGAAAGCTCGGAGCTTTTAAGGACGATAAGATTGAGAATTTCAAAATCCGCTTTACAGGCTACGCCAAGGACTGGATGAAATATCACAAATGGGCAGCCGACCAGCAGATAGAATCAGAAGACGAAGATTCTTTAATCGTAACATTCTCTTCCGCACAAGAATTGAAAGTTTTAAAGGAAGTTCTAAAATGGGGAACAGAAGCCGAACCCCTTGCCCCGCAATCCCTTGTCGAAAGCTGGCGTGAAGAAATAGCCGGAATGTACGAAAATGCTATCAAAGAAAAAATGAATTAAAAATCTTTTTTCCTAATATCACTAAATGATAGTGCGCTCTGATAGAGTTAAAAGTATCAAAGACCACAACGGAGAATGAAACTATGTTGGAAGTTACTTTTAATTCTTGGTGCGCTCACAAAATAAGTGGAAATACCTTGGATATTGCGCATAGGTTCAATTAC
>JAEEQG010000108.1 GCA_016285185.1 Spirochaetota bacterium | reverse complement strand
TTGTGTTATTTTTGCAAAAATTAAAACTTTCCGCTGTGATGTGAGGAGCCGCTGGAGTTTATGTGGGTGCCGCCGCCTCCGCCGGATGAAGATGACGTTTGCAATGGGGTGCGGACAACTGTGTTGTGGGTGAACATATCGCGCTGAATCGGGATGTTTACGCCGTTTTCTGCAATGAAATTTGAAGCAATTTTGGCTATGCGGACTGATTTCATGCCGCTTTTCATGCTGAGGCAGGAAATTAATGCAACAATCATGCCAAAAATCAGGCCGGCTGCAATTGATAAGGGAATGTTATGCTCCTTGAGCCTGGGAGAACCGTTATCAACAGGATTACCTTCTGCTGCGGCTTTCATATATCGCTCTACCCTGTTCAAATATGCGGAAAAACCTTTGTACCATTCATTGTCGCCAAAATAGTCAAGGAAAGAATCGGCAAGATGTCTTTTACCGTAATCTGTAAAAGCGTAATTACCAAAATCGCCGTGGGCCATTATATCAAAGTCACGTTCCTTCATGCTCATTACAAGAAGGATTCCGTTGCCTGTTGAACCAAAGCCTTTTAATTCATTAAAGAAAATATACTGTGTAAAAGCTTCTATTCCAAAAGCATCAGAGTAAATTTCGTAGTCAAAGGTGTATGATTCCATGTCTTTTACAACATAAATGTATACACCGCAATTATAAGTTTGAGCTGTCTGTTCTGCGTGGGCCTCAAGTTCTTGAATTTCATGATTGCTTAAAAGACCACAGTCGTCGTGAACAACAGAAGAAACAGACCACGCAAGAGACATTACAAGAATAAAAAGAATTGGAAAAAGAAAATGTTTTTTCATGCACGTCTCCTAAAAAAAGAAATACACAAGCGGGGCTACAACTGCGGCAACGCCTAATGTTATACCAAAGAAATATTTCCAGAACAGGCCCTTATCTACAGGAAGGTTGCCTACCATTTTGCCTGTCTGACCGTTCATAGCAAAGATGTAATTTTTGTCACGCCATTTTGTAGACAAAACCCATACCGGTAAAAACGCATAAGTTACCTTGTCGTTTACAACGCGGATTTTTTTATTTGCTACCGAAACTGTATCATAACCGCCAATACTGTTTGTCATTTCCTGCAGAGCTGTATTTTCGGCACGAACACGGGCTCGTTCAAAACATTCGTCTGTAGAAACATCATAAACTTCGGCAAAAAATCCGGGCAGATACGAAGAAGAAAAATCATACAGGCTGTCATAATCAAACGGTTCTATACTGTCCATGAGGGCATCGTCCATTTTTTTAGAAGCATCAACGCTGATTTTTTCAAAGGCAACAGTCCCGCTGCGGTTTAAGTTATAGTGAGATGTAGTTGTTACTTTTTCTTTTGAAGTATAATGAACTGCAATTTTTGTTGCTGTATAATCTACATTTGCATCGGCATGACCGTCAAAAAGCCAGAACGGAACATAAATACCCTTTACTGCTTCTATATGATTCTGCGCAGAGAAAACCTTTGGCAAAAGTTTTTTACCTTTATAATGATTTTTAAGTGCGTTGATTGCAGCCTGTTTTTCAAACCTGAACGGAATGATTTTCTGAGGCATTTTGCCGCCCTTAAACTGAGTATGGATAACCTGATTGTTTCCACAGTAAGGACAGCTTGCGGCTGCTGTAGTTTCATCACAGAAAAGCTGGGCACCACATGACGGGCAGCTATATTCAACCATTCCCGACATGCCTTCCTGAGTTTCTTCGTGTTTATATTTTTTGTCTATTTCTTCTACGGTATACGAACTTCCGCAGTAGTCACATTCAAGCTTTTGAGTTGTTCCCGAAAAATGTAACGGTCCACCACAGGCCGGACACTGATAATTAGTTGCCTGCGCCATAAGGTTTACCGCATTCAGAACAGAACTTACCTGTATTTACTGTTCCACATGAACAGGTCCACTGAGCAGGAGCCGGACGAGGGTTTCCACATTCACTGCAGAATTTTCCGGTATTTACTGTTCCGCATTTACAGGTCCACTGAGCTGCAGAAGAAGTCTGTACCGGCTGAGCTGTCTGTGCAGGTTGTGCATTCTGTGCTCCACCTGCGGCTCCACCCATCTGATAAAGATTCTGAGCAT
>JAEEQG010000107.1 GCA_016285185.1 Spirochaetota bacterium | reverse complement strand
TTTGTTGCGCTCAGCCACAATACAAAGCGTGGTGCGGCGCTCGGCGGAATCCTTAATGCGGAATTGTTAAAAGCAAAAGGATTTTTTGACAACCTGTAGTTTGCATAGTGCCGGGCAATCCGGCAACTGAAAATCGCTCATGAAGCGAAAGATCTGCGGAAATCCTGCGGTTCTATAAAACAAAGCGCCCCTGACGGAGAATTGAAACGTACTTCAAACCGTCAGGGGCTTTTTATTGCGTATGGGGTAAAGCGGTAGCAAACTCGAAAAAAGCGCCGAAGACGAAGTTTTTCGATATATCCTTAGCAACATTTACTTGCTGTTTGACGTAAGAAGGAAGTATTTGCCGTTGTTCCCGATATCGAAGCTCTTTGTACTGTTATTCGTTAATAAAGTTGAAAAGCTGTTAACCAGATCGTTGTCTGCATAAGAAGCCAAAAGCTGATATGAATACATAAGATCTTCGGAATCGGCGGTGTCATTGCTGTGGTTTGAGTTGTATTTCCCAGAAATCAGGTCTTCTACCGAAATGTGCGTTATTGCGTAGCCTTTTGCATTGCCCTTCTGGTACTGCGGATGATACGTAATCAAAAGACAGATGCCGTATTCATCGGTGTAAGTGAGCCTGTCCGTTGCATAAGTGCCGGTGTAATCTACCACAAGCTTTTTGAATGCGAAAATACCACCTGCAGCCAGCAGGCAGATTATTATGATAAAACTAAGAAAACCGCCAAAAAAACTGCGTTTTTTGATAACCGTAACTTTTTCAACCGGTCTTTCGTTATATTCGGATGTGCTTGAAGACTCTCTAGTTTTGCTTGATTTCCGCAATACAAGGAAAAAGAAAACCACAACGAGGAGAATTAGAACAATAACTATGATTTCTGGCATAAAGATGATTTTACTACAACGAGTTATTTTGTCAACAATCGCACAATCTTAATGTTTTCTTATTTTTTTTCTCCATTTGAACAAAACAAATTGTAAAAAATCTCCAATTGTGTTATAATCTAGTTACAGCTACGTGTGAATATTGTACAACTAGGGGAAACAGTCAGTCACACAATGGGAGAAACTTATGAAATCATCAGAGGACAAGAAAAGAATCATCAGAAAATTCCCAAAAAACCTTGTGCTTATATATGTTTTGCTGTATTTGACACCAGCGCTTGCGAGCCTAAGCTGGCTTGTATTCATGGATATATATGGTACTGAGCTTTTGCATGTTTTGATGCATCCGCTTTTTGTGATTCCGATTGCGTTATATGTACTGACAATTATATTTAATTACAGATATCATACTAAAAAGCTATATACTTACGACGGTTCTCCGGAAACTGACCGGAAATTCAACAAAACAGCAAAAACTTTTGAGAACGTTTCCCTTGTGCTTGGAAGCCTTAACGGTCCGTTGGGCGGAACAGTCCTTATGTTTGCGACAAAATCGCTAGGTCTTGCTTGGTATGGAATCCCGGTTTATTTCGCCTGCTGTGGCTGGACTTTCCTTTTCGCACTGCTTTTTTATATCCTTTTCATGCAGAATTTCGAGAAAAACCTTTGCAATCTTCCTTATACCGCAGCAGATAAATCGCTCAGCTTAAAGCTGCGTAGCATCCTTGTAACGACATTCGGCTGTATGGGTATTCTTTTTGTCACGTTAAGCCCGATTTTAGCTCCTGCACTGTTAGAAATGGACAGGGCAAAGCTTTTAACCTCAATTATTTTGCCAATCGGTTTTTTAAGCATGGTTTTCATGGTTTTCGATGTATACAGGCAGATGAGCGGAACTGTTGCCAGGGTAAAAGAGATTTCGGAATTTACGGCAACTATCGCTAATGGTGACTATTCTAAAGATAAACTTCTAATACGTAGCCGCGATGAGTTCGGTATTTTGATTGGAGAGCTGAACAAGTTCTACAAGACAACGGGCGATCTTATCCAGGCAATTAGAAACTCTGTGGATACATCAATCAGTTCAGCAGATTCTTTCGCAGAGAACATGACGGAATCTTCTGCCGCAATTATGCACGTTATGGAAGGCATAAATACAGTAAAAGATCACGTTGTAGACCTTTCCGCCGGTGTAGAAGAGTCTCAGTCAACTGTTAACAGCATGATTACGCGCGTAAAGAAACTGAACGACAGCATAGCAGAGCAGGCTAAATGCGTTGCGGATTCTTCCGCCGCTGTA
>JAEEQG010000106.1 GCA_016285185.1 Spirochaetota bacterium | reverse complement strand
TTCCAAATTTCCCTGATGAGTTTCCTCAAGCAGTTCCCTGTAAGCTGCCTGTCTTGCTGTTTCACCGTTTTCAATGCCACCAGCCGGAAATTCCCACTGTTTTCTCCAATCGTTATACCCGATCAGATATCGGTCTCCGACTTTTACAATGGCATATGAACCGGTAACATTCGGATACTCAGATATTTGTTCTTCCTGGATACTTATATATTCATGAAGTATCCAACCACTTTTGTTTTTAGCAATATAAGCATCCATCGATCTTTTTTCCCCTCATTTTAATTCTTCAATAAAATTCAACATCCGCTGCGTCGCCAACTCATCGCGGGACATTGAGCGCAATTCTTCTACTGTGACCCATTTATAAGCAGAAGTTTCCCCTTCCTGCAATACCACGCTGTCTTTATCAGCATCAGTCTCGCACAGATAGTCCACATATATTGATTTATGTAGGCGATGTAACACACGGCCGACTTCTGTAAGCTTATCTGCTTTGATTCCAGTTTCTTCTGAAAGTTCCCTAAGTGCGCAGGTTATAGGATCTTCTCCCTGAAGTGCAGACCCTCCTGCTGTGGCTTCCCACATTCCTCCCAGATGCTTTTGGGGATCTCTTTGCATAAGCAAATAAGTACCATCGGTATGTCTTACTATAATTTCGCATGCAAGGTGAAAAACTCCATTTGGGACTTCTTCCCCACGTACTAATGTCATTCCCTCAATCTTATTTAATTTTTCATCGTAGGCGTCCCACAATTCCATAAGTATCCCTCCCTCGCATTTACGGGACACAGTCTCGCAAATCACTGAGTATAAAAGTGCAAGCCGACTTGCAAAATTAGCATTCTTTTAGTTTTATAATATCCGCTTCTAAATCAAAGCAATCTTTATCCCCACGACACCATATTGGGTCTGCTTTTCCTTTGAATAATACATTTCCATATCTGTCGGTGATGCTGTTGCTATATCATCGTCCGTATAACCACATTCAAGCAACGGCAGATTCTGATACAAATCATCAAACGAATCAAAAATGTTCAGTTCTTTTACTTTTACCGTCAAAGTATCTGTAGCATCTTCCGTGTTCAAAAAAGTTATTGTGTCTCCCACCGATATAGCTTTCCGCTTCTCATCATATAAGCGAAGTTCTATTGTCTTTTTTCCTTCCCTAATCATATGTAGAGGGGAAGGAGTCAAGTTCATTGTATGATTCTGCATCCTAAACACCTTCAAACTTTATATTGTTTTATCCGGCCTAGACATAAGATTGTCTATGACAGGATGGATAAGTGCTGTATCTTCGATAGCATTGATTGCACATACCTTTTTCCCGGCATCTTTACTTGAAGCACCGCAATGAAATACCTTTTCATCCTTTGTCCCATAATCAAGCACTATGAACCGGTCATGACAATCTTGATTAGGTTTGATCTGCAATGTTGGATATTCATTTTCAAAGTCTGTTACTTCCGATGATGTCAAAAAGCCGGGACGCCCAAAACCATTCTCGGTAAATAGGACTACGTGCACCCCTTTCTTTTTGTGTGACAAGAGATGGAGGGTTTTGATATTAACGTAATCATCAATTACATATATACTCTTCTTCGCCTTTTTGTATATGTCTATGTACGCGAGATCAGCTTCAAACTTCTGGCCCCTATAAACAACAAGACTTTTTAAATCTGTATCGGAAATAAAGTTATCACTTAAATTCTCAATACGCTTCTCTATGTACTGAATAGCCTTGTCCGTTCTCTTTTGATACTCTCCAACTGACATTGCAATTCTCTGAAGATCTTCCTTGCTCGCAAGCTGCCTATTCTCAATTACATAGTGCCTCAGGTTTTTAAAAGCACGCATGATCACTATGGACTGCTGTATAGCCATCTCACCCTTTAAAACTGTGGCAAGCATATATATTCCCTGCTCTGTAAACATATAAGGCAAAGTACGGCTCATGGAGTTTATATTTGCGGTGACATTTTGGCACCGCAAATCTTCAACCTCTTCTTTAGTTACCTGAAACATAAAGTCGTCCGGAAATCGCTCAATATTTCGCTTTACCTGGCGATTAAGGTATTTCACTTCGTAACCGTAAATCTCAGCAAGATCAGCGTCAAGCATTACTTGCTTTCCTCTAATCCTATAGACTAAACTTTCTATGTTTTCCGCAGTAGTTAATTCATTTTTGGAAACGTCATCCATCATTTATCTCCTGTATGATATTACAAATTGCGGTGACATTTTGGCACCACAAACTGACTTTTCGTAAAGCAATACGCAAAATATTATATCATATGCTATTGTTACTTCATAGGATTATTCCTCTCTAATCGACATATAACGGGAGCGTGTCACGCCCCCGTCGCTGTCAATCAAGGGAAAGGTTATTCCAACTCTGTTTCCCTGTGTTTTTTGGGTACAACCGGGGTCCTTGGATGCTCCTTCGTTTCTTTCTTTAACTCCGCAAGTCTGCCAAGAACACTTTCCCTGGGCTTTTCTTCAACTTCCTTACGCTTGTGCATATCCCACCAATGTTTAAACTTCCGCCATTCTCCGTCAACAAGTTTTCCTATTGGCGTTTTGGGTTCTTTTAGGAATGCGTACCTCATGAATTCCTTCTGAGCTTCCGTTTCAACCATCGTCTGAATTGTTTCCTCGGTCTGCTTATTCAGTTCCTCCAAAACTGTTTCATTCGCTTCAACGGCGTTTGTCGTTTCTGCATATTGTTCATTCAATGATTCCAGAGCTTCGGCCTTCTTTCTTACAAAGAACTCTTTTGACC
>JAEEQG010000105.1 GCA_016285185.1 Spirochaetota bacterium | reverse complement strand
GAATAGAATCTGTAAAACTTCTTTTCAATATTGTTTTTGCAGTCATCAGGCAAAAATGAGGAAAGGTATATTCTGTCTTTTAGCCACCCTGACAGGCTTCCGTAGCTTTCTGCCAGTGAGAAAATGTATTCTATTTTTTTAAGGAACTGGTCTCTGCGCCCGAATGCCAGAACGGCGGCAATAAATGCGGCACATTCCGTATCTGTAACGGACGAATACTTTTTAAGCGAAAAGCTTGGGTCACCGTCAAAAAAGGATTCATTTTCATATTTGTCAGCCAAAAAGCGCAGATAGTCCGCCAATTCTTTACAAACCATTCAAAATTCCATAACAAAAGCAAGTATAAAAAAGCCCTTCATCAACTATAACGGCCGATGAAGGGCTTATTAACTGACTAACAGTTATAAGACAAAGTCTTATTTGTACAAGTCAATCAGCTTCTGGAGATGCTCGTATCTGGCCTTTGCAACATCTTCACTCTTCTTGAAGAGGAAGTCAGCACGGTCAGGGAACTTGCGTGTAAGAGCTGAGTAACGTGTTTCGTTAGCAAGGAAGTTCTGGTAAGAACCATCACCTGGCTTAGAAGTCAATGTGAAAGGATTCTTTCCTTCTGCCTTGAGAGCAGGGTTAAAGCTGAACAAGTTCCAGTAACCGGCAGCTACAGCAGCTTTCATTTCATCCTGGCAGTGGTTCATACCGCCCTTAACTCCGTGCAATTCACAAGGAGCATAACCGATGATCAATGAAGGTCCGTTGTAAGCTTCTGCTTCCTGAATTACTTTGAGAGCCTGTGCAGGGTTTGCACCTAGTGCAATCTGTGCAACATAAACATAGCCGTAGCTCATTGCAATTTCAGAAAGTGATTTCTTTCCAACTTCCTTACCGGCAGCAGCAAACTGACATACTTCACCGATGTTAGATGCCTTTGATGCCTGTCCACCTGTATTTGAGTACATTTCTGTATCGAATACCATAACATTAACATTTTCGCCGGAAGCAAGAACGTGGTCGAGTCCGCCGTAACCGATATCATAGGCCCAGCCGTCACCACCCATAATCCATACGGATTTTTTGTTAAGGTACTGTTTCTTTTCAAGAATTTCGTTCTTGCAGTCGCAGTTAAGCTTTTCAAGTTCAGAAATAAGAACTTTTGTAGGTTCAACGTTAGCAAGAGTATTGTCTTTTGTTTCCATGAACTTGGCGATTGCGTCCTTAAGACTTGCAGAAGCTTTGTCGCCGGCTGCAATTTCGTTAAGTTTTGCAATCAAGCTGTCGCGGATGTATTTCTGTCCGATGTACATACCAAGACCATGTTCTGCGTTGTCTTCGAACAGTGAGTTAGCCCAAGCCGGTCCTTTCTTTGAATCTTTGTTGATTGTGTAAGGACATGTTGCAGCAGGACCACCCCAGATTGATGAACAACCAGTTGCGTTGGAGATGTACATGTTTTCGCCGAAGAGCTGTGTAATAAGACGTGCATAAGAAGTTTCAGCACAACCTGCGCAAGAACCTGAGAACTCAAGCAGAGGCTGGTTGAACTGGCTGCCCTTTACAGTGCTGTCAGCATAGCCGGAATCAGCTTTCTTGGAAACATTCTTAACCAGATAATCCCATACAGGCTGTTCTTCGAGACGTGTTTCCTGCGGAACCATTTCGATTGCTTTTGTAGGACATACGGTAACACATTCACCGCAACCCATACAATCAAGCGGAGAAATGCTCATTGTATATTTGTACTGAGTTGGCTTTGGTTTTGTATCAACAGCTACGAGACCAGCCGGAGCAGCTTTTGCTTCTGCATCAGAAACGAGATAAGGACGGATTGTTGCGTGTGAACAAACAAATGCACAGTTGTTACACTGAATACATTTTGCTGCATCCCATTTTGGAACGTTAACTGCTGTACCGCGTTTTTCGTAAGCGGAAGCACCAAGTTCAAACTGACCGTCTGCGCAGTCTTTGAAAGCGGAAACAGGAAGTGAATCACCATCCATAAGAGCAATCGGGTTCATCAGTTTTTCAACCATTGCAACCGTCTTTGCTTCGCCTTCAAGTTTAGCCTTTTTGCCTTCGTCTTTTGCATTCTTCCATGAAGCAGGAACTTCAACCTTATGGAGTGCGCCGGCACCCTGGTCAATAGCCTGGCAGTTCATGTCTACAATGTCCTGGCCTTTCTTGCTGAACTTAGCAACAACCTTTTCTTTCATGTACTTGATAGCTTCTTCTGCGGGAAGAACGTTAGCAAGCTTGAAGAAAGCGGACTGAAGAACAGTAGAAGTTCTCTTTCCAAGACCAATCTTTCCTGCAATGTCTACAGCGTCGATTGTGTAAAGAGTGATGTTGTTTTCCGCAATGTAGCGTTTTGCTTCTGCAGGAAGGTTCTTTTCAAGTTCTTTGTCGTCCCACTGGCAGTTGATAAGGAAGATACCACCTTTCTTAACATCCTGAACCATCTTGTATCCCTTGAGGATGTAAGACTGGTTATGGCATGCTACAAAGTCTGCCTGGTTGATGTAGTAAGGTGATTTAATAGGTTTGTCGCCAAAGCGCAGGTGGCTGATTGTAATACCACCAGTTTTCTTTGAGTCATACTGGAAATATGCCTGAATGTATTTGTCAGTGTGGTCACCGATGATTTTTGTTGAGTCTTTGTTTGCACCAACAGTACCGTCACCACCGATACCCCAGAATTTGCATTCTACAGTACCTGCGGCTGCTGTGATAGGAGCAGGTTTAACTTCCGGCAGAGAAAGATTTGTAACATCATCGATAATACCGATTGTAAAGCGGCTCTTTGGAGATGCTTTTGCAAGTTCTGTGTAAATAGCGAATACTGAACTTGGCGGAGTATCTTTTGAACCGAGACCATAACGTCCAGCACTAAGTTTAACGTCATTAAGACCTGCTTCGCGGAGAGTTGTTGCAACATCAAGGTAAAGAGGTTCACCGAGAGAACCCGGTTCCTTTGTACGATCAAGAACAGCGACTTTCTTTGCTGTTTTTGGAAGAACTGAAAGGAATTTTTCGCTTACCCATGGTCTGTAAAGTCTTACCTTGATAAGACCAACTTTTTCGCCGTGAGCGTTGAGGTAGTCAACAACTTCTTCAGCAACATCACAAATTGAACCCATTGCTACGATTACGCGGTCAGCGTCTTTTGCACCATAGTAGTTGAACAGGTCATAGTTTGTGCCGAGCTTTTTATTGATTTTTGCCATGTATTTTTCAACAACGGCAGGAAGACTGATATATACAGAGTTACATGCTTCACGATGCTGGAAGAAAACATCACCGTTTTCGTGTGAACCGCGCATTGAAGGATTGTTCGGGTTAAGAGCGTGGTTGCGGAATGCTTTTACTGCATCCATGTTGCACATTTCTTTAAGATCTTCATAATCCCATGTTTCGATCTTCTGGATTTCATGAGATGTACGGAAACCGTCAAAAAAGTTGAGGAAAGGAACGCGACCTTCAATTGCTGCAAGGTGAGCAACAGGAGCAAGGTCCATAACTTCCTGTGGGTTTGATTCGGCAAGCATTGCAAAACCTGTCTGACGGCAGGCGTAAACGTCTGAATGGTCACCGAAAATGTTCAAAGACTGTGAAGCAACACAGCGTGCTGAAACATGGAAAACACCGGGAAGCTGCTCACCGGCAATTTTGTACATGTTAGGAATCATCAAAAGAAGACCCTGAGATGCTGTGAAGGTTGTTGTCAATGCACCTGAAGCCAAAGAACCGTGAACTGTACCTGCAGCACCGGCTTCTGATTCCATTTCTACAACTTTTGTCTGTGTTCCAAAAATATTTTTCTGACCATTTGCTGACCACTGGTCAACAAAGTCCGCCATTGGAGATGACGGAGTAATAGGATAGATACCGGCGACTTCTGTAAATGCGTATGCGACATGTGCAGCAGCCTGGTTACCATCCATGGACTGTTTTTTTCTGGACATATGTCCTCCTATAAAGTATTTGAATACTAACTAAGATTATATCAATAAGAATACATCGATATATGTTTTGTTTCAAGGGAATTTTCGGAATGTATAAAGGTAGTTAAAAAAATCTGCGGTCACTTCCCTCGCACATCTGCTGTGTCTCCCCTCGCGGATCTGCACACTCTCCCCTCGCAGATCTGCGGACTGCAGATAAAGCACTTTTTTATAGAAACTTTTTTGTGGAAATTCTCGGTTAGTTTTAAAAAATTATATGTGACTAAAGTGATAAATTTTTTAAGTGTCGTTCTTTGACACAGTGGGTGTGATAAACTTGAAGAAATGGCAACTATCCGGGATTTTCTTAAAATTTTGGTATTTTGATGGTTTTTTTGATATGCTTTTTACGCTGAAATTTATGTAGAAACAAAAAAATTGAAAATATTTTTCTGCGGTGTCACTCTTTGACACATTTAGTTGATAGAATAACAGTAAATTGAGTTTTAAATCAAAAAGGAGACTTAGTAGGAGCTTATGAAATCGATAACAATTAAGAATGAATCGTGCTGGGGTCCGGCAGAAGCTTTATATGAAAATGGTTTTACTATTAACTATACCGACGGAGAGAAAGAAGCGGTAATTTTTGATTTAAGTACAGATGAATGTTCAAAATTGATTCCAAAAGACGGATTTGAGGAATTATGGAACAAGCTGCTTGAAATTAATTTTCAGAAAGTTTTATTAGAAAATGAGCCTTATCAAGGATGTGACGGGGCATATTCAATTGTTGAGATTAATGTTGGATTACAGTCGCTTACACTTTCATTATGGTGTCCTGATTTAAATTTGTATAAAGATCCAAACTTTTCAGAAAGCTTGAAGTTTTTGAAGGTAGTACAGGAAATTATAGATTTTGCTGCTTCGCATGATGTTGCGGTAGGCTTTGAGTTTTATGAGGATTAATGAACATTGAACAATTTGCAACAAAAAAATTGTTTTGTCATTCTTTGATACTGTGCTTGTGATAAACTGTATAAGATTTTTTTGGTAGAATCTAAAAAATTATGATATGATTATCATAAACTCTAGAAAGGAAATAGCAGGGGAAAAAATGGAAGCTGCGGATAACGGAATCAGAGATAATAAAAAGTACGGCAGTGTAGGAGACTTTTTAAAAAGTGTAGTAAAAGAAGGTTCTGAACTTTCAATAGTTTCTGCCTATTTCACTATTTTTGCATATTATGCCCTTCACGAGCAGCTTGATTCCATAAAAAGTTTGAAATTCCTCTTTGGTGAACCGACTTTTGTTAAATCATTTGATGCCGATTCAAGATGTTATAAAATTGAAGATGATTCCATTGTAATTTCTCCCAATGAAAAGTTCTCACAAAAGCAGATTGCCTCGAAATGCGCAGAATGGCTGCGTAACAAAGCTGAGATAAAATCGATAGTCAAACCGAATTTTTTACATGGAAAAATGTATTATGTTCATAGACAAATTCAAGATATAAAAGAAGTAAAAGCAATTTCCGGCAGTTCAAATTTTACGACAAGTGGTCTTGGATTAAAAAAAGAAGCAAACAATATTGAACTGAATCTTATAGTAGACAGCGATCGCCAGAAAGAAGAGCTGAAAGGCTGGTTCGATACAATCTGGAACGACAATACCGGTTTGGTGCAGGATGTAAAAGAACAAGTCTTAAAATATCTTGAACAGCTTTATAAAGAAAATGAACCAGAACTTATTTACTTTAAAACTCTTTATAGTATTTTTTCTGATTACCTTGACGAGCAAATAAACAATAAACTATTTGACGAAACAGCATTTAAAGACACTGAAATTTGGAACAGACTTTATGATTTCCAAAAAGACGGTGTAAAGGGAGCAATCAACAAGTTAATTAAACACAACGGTTGCATTATCGCTGATTCAGTCGGTTTGGGAAAAACATTTGAGGCTCTTGCTGTAATAAAATATTTTGAGCTTAAGAACTATCGTGTTCTTGTACTGTGTCCTAAAAAATTAAGTGATAACTGGACAGTTTATCAGGCGAGTAAAAACAGCAAACTGAATATCCTTGCTAGAGATCGCTTTCAATATAATGTATTGTATCATACGGATTTGGGGCGTGACGGTTTTTCTAAAGCTGATCAAATAAATCTTTCAACATTTAATTGGGGTACATATGACCTTGTAGTTATTGATGAAAGTCATAACTTTAAGGGCAATCCTATAGAACAGGATAAAAATGGTAATAAACATAAAAACCGTGCAAAGTGGCTGATGGATAAAATTATAAAGTCAGGCAATAAGACTAAAGTTCTTATGCTCTCAGCAACACCTGTAAACAATACTCTTAAAGATTTGCGCAATCAAATCAATTTTATCACAGAGGGCAACCAGGCTGCTCTTTTTAAAACTACCGGCATATCAGATATTGCAAATACTCTGGAAAATGCACAGAAGCAATTCAGCTATTGGTCTGATCCCGCTAAAAACCCAGAAAGGACTACAAAGCAACTTCTTGAAAAGTTGGACTCCTCATTTTTTAAGTTGCTTGATGAGCTTACAATTGCGCGCTCGCGTAAGCATATCGTTAAGTTTTATGACGAATCTGCAGTCGGCAAATTTCCTGAACGAAAAAAGCCGATTCCTGTTTATTCTAAAATTGATATGCAAGATGAATTCCCGGAATATGCAGCAATCAACGAACAGATTTCAAACTATCAGTTGTCTATATTCAATCCATCAAAATATATAAAGGAAGATAAAAAAGGTTATTATGCCAAGCTTGCAGATTCTTCAGTTGAGGCATTTGTTCAGGAAGACCGTGAAAAATCTTTGATAGGCATGATGAAAGTGGGCTATCTAAAACGCCTTGAAAGTTCGATTCATTCTTTCGCGATTTCAATTGACCGCACTGTAAATCAGATAACGAATCTTCTCAATAAAATAGACGAATATGAAAAACTTTCTGAAACAGAAAAAGAAAAATTTGCTCTGCAAAATCAAATTGAACAAGATTTTGAAGATGATGAGAACTTTTCGGAAGATGCAGATTCATCAGGCGATTTTGATAAAGCAGATTTGTTTGTTGGCAAGAAGCTAAAATTCAGCCTTGCGGATTTGAAGCTTAATGACTGGAAAAAAGATTTGCGTGCTGACCGTTCAGCAATGGTTTTGATAAAAAACTCGGCAAAAGAAATAACAGCTGACCGAGACGCGAAGCTTCAGGACTTGAAAAAGCTTATTAAAGCAAAAACAGAGAAGCCGCTAAATCCGAATAACAAAAAAGTTATTGTTTTTACAGCATTCGCTGATACAGCAGAATATCTTTATAAAGAAATTCAACCTTGGGCAAAAAAAGAACTTAATCTAGAATCTGGTCTCGTTTGTGGTTCAAATAGTAAAGCTAGTTGGGGAGAGTGTGTTTTTAATATGATACTTACTAATTTTGCACCAAAGGCAAAACATCGCGATGAGCTTGATATGGATAAGTCAAAAGAACTGGATATTCTAATTGCGACGGATTGTATAAGTGAAGGTCAGAACTTACAGGACTGTGACTATCTTATAAATTATGATATTCACTGGAATCCGGTTCGCATTATTCAGCGGTTTGGACGTATTGACCGACTAGGTAGTACGAACAAAAGTATTCAGCTTGTAAACTTCTGGCCAACACAGGATTTGGACGATTACATCAAGTTAAAGACTCGTGTTGAAAGCCGCATGGCCCTTGTAGATTTGACCGCAACTAATGAAGATAACATTCTTGAAAATTCAGAAGCAAAAGAACTGATTTCCGAAGATTTGAAATACCGCGATCAACAGCTCAAACGCTTAAAAAACGAAATTCTTGATCTAGAGGATATGAATGATTCTATATCCCTTACAGATTTTACACTTGATGATTTTCGTGTGGAACTATCCAATTTCCTTTCTGCAAAGGGTGATAAAATCAAAAATGTACCTGATGGAATCTATGCAATAGTTCCCAGCCCTGAAAATAGTATTCAGCCGTCAAAAAAGGAATATGATGAGACTGCCAAAGGTATTATCAGATCTGGTGTTATATATTGTTTGAGACAAAAAAACAAGAATGAGGAAAGTGAAAAAATAAATCCTTTAAACCCATATTTCCTTATCTATATTCGAGATGATGGAACTGTCAGATTTAATTACACAAGCGCAAAATCGATTCTTGAAATTTACCGGCTTTTGTGTGAAGGCGAAAAAGCTCCTTACGAAGAACTATGTAATTTGTTCAATACAGAAACAACCAACGGTGAAAATATGCAAAAATATGCAGTACTTCTTGAAAAGGCAGTTGCCGAAATCATTACAAGCTTCAAAAAGAGAGTAGCTGCAAAGATTGGAACAAGCCGCAGTGGTGTTTTGATTTCAACTGATAAGCAGGCTTCAAAATTAAGCGATTTTGAGCTTGTAACTTGGCTAATAATCAAATAAGAACATATTTGAAGAAGGTGAATATGTCAGTGATTCAGTTGTTGCAAAATTTGCAACAACTGCCACAGATGGAAAAACATTTCTTGGAAAGTATCGGAGAATTGGATAATATTGGAAATTCAGGAAAAGATTAAGGAATAAATAAACATGGCAAAGAATATTGATGAAAAACAGAATATTCAAGATGCAATCAAAGCTTTTTGCAATAAATCTATCTCCGAAGCTGGCACAAATCTCTTTAGCACGCTTGGCTATGACACGAGCCTGCAAGCCCCACTTGAACAAAAAACATTCGCTGAATTTAAAGAAATCTATATTGATTCTTCTCCGAACAAGGAACGGTTCAGCGAGGAGAGGGCATTTTGTGCAGAGTGGAAGTCAATTGATATTCTTTTTCAGCTAACCGATGAATCTTTTTCAAAACAAGGACAGCTTTTTGATTCAAAATTAAATCCGTTGAATCCTCAATCTTATTTATGTTTTGCAATCGAGCTTTCTGGAAATGAATATAGTAAAACTCATATTGCAAGTATTACCAGAGAAGTTAATAAATTATTTTCAATTCCTATCATTATTATTTTTAAATACGGTGAATGTATTACACTTGCAATAATAAACCGTCGCGTAAACAAGAGGAATAGTGAACGTGATGTTCTTGAAAAAGTTACTTTAATTAAAGACATTTTTTATGAAAAACCACATCGTGCTCATATTGAAATTCTTTTTGACATGAGTCTTCTGCAATTAAACGCGACATATTCTATCAACAACTTTGAAACACTCCATAAAGCCTGGAGCGAAGTTCTTGATACACAGGCTCTTAACAAACGCTTTTACACCGAACTTTCTAATTGGTATTTTTGGGCTATTAAGACAGTTGTTTACCCTGGTTATGAAATGGAAGCTGCAAGAGGTACACTGTTTACAAAAGAAGACAAGCTTCGCGAGCATAACGCAAAGAATCTTATCCGTCTTTTAACACGCCTTTTATTTGTTTGGTTTATAAAAGAAAAAGATTTAATCCCTGAAGAATTCTTTGATGTAAAGCAGATAAAGGAAATCATCACTCAATTTGAGCCAGAAAAAATTTATGATTTTTCTTCTATTCATCCAGAATCAAAAAGTATTTATTACAAAGCGATTTTGCAGAACCTCTTTTTTGCAAGCCTTAATGCAGAACATGGAAAACGTGCATTTAGAATAGACGGACAGAATCAGAATGCAACAAGTCTTATGCGTTACAAACGTTATCAAAAAAATCCAGAGCAGTTTGTAAAGCTTATAGAATCAAAAGTATCATTTATGAACGGTGGACTTTTTGAGTGTCTCGACCATCAAGACGATGAATTAAAAGGAAAAAAAGGCGGAGCGGTAATTGATTATGAAGACGGTTTTAGTGATAGACCTGATAATGAGCTTTTTGTACCTGACTATGTTTTCTTTGGTAAAGATGTAAAGGTTGATCTTAGTTCAGAATATGATGACAAAAAGAAAAAAGAAGTTACTGTCAACGGAATTATCAACATCCTTCAAAAGTATAAATTTACAATTGCAGAAAACACACCTGTTGAAGAAGACATTGCGCTTGACCCAGAGCTTTTGGGACGAGTATTTGAAAACTTGCTTGCAAGTTACAACCCGGAAACAAAAACCAACGCCCGTAAACAGACCGGAAGCTTCTACACTCCAAGACCAATTGTAGAATACATGGTTGATGAAAGTTTAAAGGCATATCTTAAAACAAAAATACTCTGTCATGCTGAACCTGATTCAGCATCTAATGACAAAGAAAATGCGCTCGATAAAAAACTCGATTCCCTCATTGCCTATAACGATGCCGAGCCGGATTTTACAGAATCAGAACGATTCCAAATTCTGCATTACCTTGATGAATGTAAAATCCTTGACCCTGCCTGTGGTTCCGGAGCGTTCCCGATGGGAATCCTGCAGAAGATGGTTTATGTTATCCGTAAGCTTGACCCGGAGAACGACAACTGGAAGCAGATTCAGATTCAGAAAATCTCCAATGATTCAAAGCTCACTCCAAAAGAAAAGAACGAGCTGCAAAAAGAAATCCTTACAGTCTTTGACGACAACGAATTTGACTATGCCCGAAAGCTCTACCTTATAGAAAACTGCATTCACGGCATAGACATTCAGCCGATTGCAACGCAAATCAGCCGGCTGCGTTTCTTTATCTCGCTCATCGTTGACCAGAAAGTAGATTCAAAAAAGCCGAACTTCGGAGTGCGCCCGCTCCCGAACCTGGAAAACCGCTTTGTTACTGCGAACAGTCTTATCGGCCTGAATGACGAGACTGCCACGCTCTTTGACGCAGACATTGAGCCGCTTATGACGAGACTCCAGAAAGTGCGTCACGACCTTTTCAACGCAAAGACCCCGAAATACAAGTTTGAGCTACGGCAAGAAGACAAGCAAATCCGTGCGGAACTCGAAGAAACTCTGGTAAAATTAGGCTTCGGCAAGGAAAACGCTCATCTTATTTCCACATGGGATCCGTACGACAAGAACAAGAGCGCGGACTTCTTTGATGCAGAATGGATGTACGGAATTAAGGACGGATTTGATATTGTGATTGGGAATCCGCCGTATGTAAATGCCAATCAGCTAAAAAAAACATTGGGTGAAAAAAAATATGCAGAATTAAAGACTCATTTTGTAACAGCAAAGGGAACTGTCGATTTTTATGTTTATTTCTTTGAAAAAGGCTTAGGTTTACTAAAAACACATGGAGTTTTATCTTATATTACGCCAAATAAATATTTATGTGCGAACTATGCTGTCGCTTTAAGAGAATTTTTTGTTGATAATATACAAATATTGAGTTTATGGGATGTTTCGGATAGTCAATGCTTTGATGCATCAGTGTATCCTGTGGTTTCGACATTTAAAAAATTCTCTTTACGAAAAAAGGTTTATGATTTCTGTGTAAAAGCAAGAAATGGAACTATGTTGAATTATGTTTCAGATGTCTTGTGCATTCTCCCAGAAAATATTTGGGGATTCCTTTTGTCTGATAAATTTCCAATTGTAAGGAAGCTTATAGATTCCAGTGATAGCTTGCTATCGGCTTGTTCAATAAATGCAACATCAACAGCAAGTGAAGCTGATAAGTTTCATGATTATATTTCTGATAAAAATGGAAAAAAATTGATAAATACAGGAACTATCGATCCTTTTGTATCTCTGTGGGGTGAAAAAAATCTTATAGATAAAGGTTGTAAATATTTGACTCCATATTTACCGGATGATAGAAAAGTTCTAGGAGAATATCGTTTCTCTATGTATAATACTCCAAAGATTATATTTGCGAAAATGGCTAATAAAGTTGAGGCTGTTCTTGATTCAGACGGCTCATATGCATCAATCAATACAAATTGTTTGTATAATTTTAAAATTGAACCAAAACTATTACTTGGTTGGGTTCATTCAAAAGTTTTTAATTTTATATATGAAGTCTTCTTTGATGGTCTAAGAATGGCAGGTGGGTATTTGCCGTATTCAGCACCATATCTTTCATGTATGTATGTTCCAAAATTCAATAAATCTTCGCAAAATGCTATCATCGACTTGGTAGACAAAATCCTCGCTGCAAAGAAAGCCGACAGTTCAGCCGACACAACTTCCAATGAGCATAAGATTGATCTGCTTGTTTATCACTTGTATGGTCTTTCTTTTGATGAGGCAAAGATTATAGATAGTGAATTGACGGAAGCGGAATTTTATGCGGAGGAAGAAGATTAAGGAGGGGAGATAGAAGTATGATAAGACCAAACTGGAGTTTATTTGAATCAAAATTTCCTGATTATGAAGATGCATTTGAATGGTTTGTCACCTTACTTTTTTGTAGGGAATTAGATATAAAAATTCCTCTAGAAGGATATTTTAATCAGGTTGCAATAGAAAAAAATCCTGCTTCATCTCCAGATGGCAAATGGCTTGTTGGCTTTCAAGCAAAATATTATAAAGACGGTATATCTACACATAAATCAAAAATATTGGAATCAATAAATAATACGAAGAAATATTATCCTTCTGTAAATAAATATTATTTTTACACAAATGCGGAATGGAAACAAAACAGAGGCAAAGCCCCTAAAGGAAAAATTGATATTGAAACACATGCAAGGAAACTTGGTATTGAGATTGAATGGAGAACTACAGAGAGTTTTTTCAAGCAGGAGTTTGTTTGTATTACAAATGAAGATATTTCTGAATATTTTTTTACTTTAGATAATTCATTTTTGGAAAATTTGAGATATTTTTATGAACATACAAAGCAATTATTCTTGAATATTGATTATCGAATTCAAAAGCAAGATACAATAGTGCAAATCGATCGAGCTAAAGAATTAAAAGAATTGAATGAGGTCTCTCAAAACATCTTTGTTATTCATGGAGAAGGAGGTTGTGGAAAATCTGCATTAATAAAGCACTTCATAGATGATAATCCTAAGTATATTTTTTTAGGTATAAAAGCTATAGAATTAAGCAAGTGTAAAAATTTAACGGAAATTTTATATAACTGTTTCCCTGCAAAATTCTCTAATTTTTTCAGCACATATGATAATAAATATTTTATTATTGATTCTGCCGAAAAATTACTTGATATTACAGATAATAATGTTTTCTTTCAGTTGATTAAATTCTTAAAAGATAATAAATGGAGAATTATATTCTCAACTAGAGATAGTTATTTTGAACCATTACTATCTGAACTTATCTATACACTTGGCTTATCGCCTATTACAATTAATATTCCTATTTTAAAAGATACTGAGTTAAAAGGCTTGCTTGAAAAGAATGATATTCAAGTTCCATCAGATAATAGATTGATACAATTAATCTGCAATCCTTTTTATCTAAAGTATTACATACAATTTTATTCTGACGAATTAAAGACAATAGATTATCAAAATTTTAAAAAGACATTATGGAATTCATATTCTTCCGTGACATCTGATTTTATAAAAATATCTGCTGAGAAAGCAAAAAATGGTCAATTTTATATAAATTCAGAAAATATTTCACAAGATATACTTAGCCGTTTGTTAGAAAATAAACTTATTACAAAAGATAATACTAATTATTTCATTGCTCATGATATATTTGAAGAATGGGCATTAGAGAAATATCTTGATTCCTTATTTGCAAAGATATCATCTTTTGATGAGTTTTTATTAAAAATGGGAGATTCTCTTCCTATTCGAAGAAGTTATAGCCACTGGCTTTCAGATAAAATCTGTAATGATGATTCACTTGTTATAACTTATGCAATAGATTTTATTCGACGAAACATTGCGAATCAAAACATGATACAGGAAACAGTTATTGCGATTATGCTTTCTAATAAGGCAAATGTTTTCTTTGAAAATCTAGAAACTGAATTATTGGAAACGGATTTTTCTTTGTTAAGATATGTTCAAAAAAAATTACGAATCGCATGTAAAACTCTTGATGAAGAATGGATGAAAATACTTCACCTTGATCTTTCGTTGTATTCATTGGCTTTATTCTTTACATATCCTAAAGGGGCTGGTTGGGATTGTTTTATAAATTATGTTTATAATAAAAAAGATGTTATAGGTATTGAAAGGATTCCTGTTTTTTTTCCTCTATTCAAAGATTGGAATAATAAAAACAGACATGGAATTGCAACAAAGCAAGCATCTTTGTTGGCTTTAGAATTTTACAAATGGGAGCAAGCACAAAAAGACCATTGGAAATATTCTGATTTTGAAAACGATGCTTTTTTGATTATTTCTAATGGTGCAAAAGAGATAAAAGAGAAACTGGCAGATTTGTTTGATGAAATTCTGAAAAATAAGTGGAAGGAACATAGTGATAAATATTCAAAATTTGTGTGGGAAATATTAAAAAATAATAAGTATTCTACGATATGGTGCGTATTACCAGAAAAGATTCTAGAACTTGCAGGATTATATTGGAGCAGAAATCCAATAGTAGAAGAAAATCCTTTTATCCTATCATATAGCCATTCGTCCGTAGATGACCAATATGGAGTCGAAGGACACTATATGACAGATACATTTCCTTCAAGTGCCTTGCATACTCCGATTTTTATGTTGCTTTTGGCAGATTATGATAAAACAATTGATTTTATCATATCATTTTTTAATAAATGTACTAAGAATTACATTAGTAATAATCCTAATTCTGCAAAAGAAATAATTTTTACTATCGATGATGAAGAAATAAGACAGTATTCCAATGATAGTTTTTGGAATATGTTTAGAGGTGTTGAAGGAACAACACCAAATTTACTGCAATGTATTTTGATGGCTTTGGAAAATTATTTTATTGAAAATATAAAAAAAGAAAGTATTTCGGTTATAAAAGAAAAATTGATTTATATTCTTGAACATAGTGAAACGGTTGCTTTGTCTGCTGTTGTTTGTAGTGTGGTCTTATTTAGATATAAAGAATTATATTCTATTGGAAAAATTCTTTTATCTATTAAAGATTTTATTGAAATGGATTTTTTACGAAGTCATCATGAAAATCAGGCCAAATCATTTTATTCAATTGGTGTTTACGGTTCCAACAAAGTGTATATACAGGAACGCTTAAAAACATGCGAACAAGAGTTCAGAAAAAAATCTTTGCAAGAAATAGCATATTTATATCAATTTAAAATGCTTGAAGAAGAGTCTGAAGATGATGTTAAAATCAGACAAAATGAAATATATGCATTATTAGATAAATATTATTCGGAATTGCCATCCGAAGATATGCAGTCTGATGATGATAAAAATTGGAGATTTAGACTTGCTGCGATGGACGGCAGAAAGAGAGATGTAAAACCTTTATCCATCGATGGCAAAGAATACATAGCGTTTTATCCTGTTATTCCAGAGGATTTGGAAAAATATAAACAAGAAAAAGATAAACAGATTTATGATAATATGCCACATCTTTCGTTAAGCAATTGGATAAATTATACATGGAAGAAAGATAAAAAAGCGGCAGATTCTGATTATACAAAAAATCCGTCGTTGGTCATAAAAGAATTAAAAGAGCTGGAAAGTCAATTAAAAATACATAGACCAAAAAGAAAAGAAATGTTTTCTCCGCTTGATGAAAACACATTTTGGTATTTGAATAACTCAATTTTACCAAAGACTGCGGCATGTATAATTCGCGATTTTCAAGATTCTATAGCAATCGAAGAATTATCTTATTGTAAAAAAATTGTACTTGCTTTTGCTGAATTTCCATTAAATATGAATTATTCATTTCAGTTTGGAGATGGAGTAAATGAATGTATTTCGGTTTTGCCAATCTTGCTTTCAAGAAAAGAATTTTCTCAAGAACATTGCAGAATAAAAACACTGCTTTTACTGAATCTATTATTGATATCTTCTTCTGATATACAACATAAAGAACCCTTATTAACAAGCTTAAAAGATAACCTTTCAACAGATGAATTAGTTGGCTTTATAGAAAATTATTTATGTTTAATTTCTAGTTGGCAAGATTATTATTTTAATGCTAGAAATCAAGTATATTATGATTCAGTTGATATAAATTATATTGATGATTTTATTAGAAAATATTCTGATGTTTTTCATAAATACCATTCTTCTATATTTGAAGATTTTGCTAAAATTGATTTTGATAAATTGACAATAGATGCTATAGCAAATTCTCTTTTTCTTATCAGGGAAGATTGTTTCTGTAAAAAAGATTTTATAAAGAAAGTAATAGAACGCTCTTTTTATTCTTTACAAGAAAACGAACAGTCTCAAAATAAAGATTTTAGGAATTCAAGTTTTCTTATTGAGGTTTTAACAAAATTATTGCTGTCGGTTCCTAAAGATGATGCAAAGAATTATTTAACAGTTTTTATTAGAAATCTAAATAACCAAGATTTCTATGAAGATTTATTGAAATACTTTATATATGCAGAAAACGAATTAAGGAAACCTGATAGTTTTTGGTTTATTTGGGATTTGTTTTTTCAAAGAATTGTTGATGTTTTCACTTCTGCAAATGGCAGAAAGAATTCAAATATACTTAGAGCATATCTTTTTAATTCTGTCCAATGGAATGAAAAAGCAAAAGATTGGCATTCATTTACTAATGACAGAAAAGTATTTTTCCAGAGAATTGGCGATGTGCTAAAATCATACGAGAATATGATAGATTATTTATCTTTCCTTTTATATGGAGCAGGAAGTTTATACCTAAATGATGGGATAACTTGGTTAGCTAATATTGTGAGAAATTATACAATTCATATTGGTGACTATTATGGGAACTATTATCTTGAGCAGATAATGAGGAAGTATATTTATGAAAATTTGGATGAGATAAGAACTAATGGAATAAGAAAGCGAGAAGTTCTCGATATTTTAAATTATCTTATTGAAAAAGATTCAGTTACTGGGTATATGTTGCGGGATAGTGTTCTGTAAGTAAATTAAAATGGTTTTGTTTTTATAAGGAGTTTTATTTTATGTCCAAATCCAAATTAATCGAATACAAAGAATCACTCGCTGGGATTCGCTCACTGAAGTATTAGAGCTGTTGGATGTTTTATAATTTTTTAATATTTTTTCTCAAAAACGTACAAAAACAAATATTTAAACCTATACATATTGTGAGACTTTAATAAGGAGTTCACATATGTGTATTGAAGCTGATAGCATCAAGAATGAAGAACGCCAAAAGCGGCTGCGGGAAAAAATAGCCCGCTTCAGGCTGTTTGACGATGACTTTATGACAAGAGTCTTTGAGGATGATCTCAAGCTCACAGAGTTCCTGCTCAGTATAATTTTGCAGAGAAGAGATCTTGAAGTAATAGAATCAAATACTCAGGTAGTTCAAAAGAGCCTGACGGGGCGCTCGGTTAAGCTGGACATAAAGGCAAAGGACAAAACCGGTAAATTGTACAACATTGAGATTCAACGCGAGAATAAAGGAGCAGATGAAAAACGCGCACGGTATCACAGTGCTATTCTTGACACAAATACGCTGATGACGAACGAAGATTTTGACAAATTGCCGGAAACGTATGTTATATTCATAACGGAACATGACATATTCAAATGCGGATTTCCTTTGTATCACATAAACCGTAAAATCGAAGAAAATGGAATGACATTTTGCGACTTGTCACATATAATATATGTGAACGGTGAATATAAAGGAAACGATGCAATCGGTGATTTGATGCACGACTTTTTATGTGCAGACCCCGATGAAATGAGATATAAGTTGCTTGCTGAAAAGGCAGGTAGATTCAAAAAAACTGAAAAAGGAGCGAGACGTATGTGTAAGATTATGGAAGAATTTGCAGCTGAAGAAAGAGCTGATGAACGTGCTATACAGGCTGAAGAAATGGCAATAGGAATGTTGGAAATTGGAAAAATGTCTTATGAAGAAATTGCCGCTGTTTCAAAGCTTTCTGAAAGTAAGGTTCGCGAACTGGCTGAAAGGCTCCAGCCGGCTGCAAGATAATAGTATTTACTGGAATATTCCCAATCTGGAGGCATTTTAGGATGCTTTTTCAGCCAGCAGAAAATTCATCTAGATGAGGGTTCGAGTTTATCTAGATGACAGTACCTAATTCATCTAGATGACACTACCCAATCCATCTAGATGAACGTACCCAATTCATCTAGATAAACGTTTTCGTCCATCTAGATGAATATACCCCATTCATCTAGATAAACGGACAGCGTCATCTAGATAAATATAACACATCCATCTAGATAAACTCACAAGGTCATCTGGATGAATTTTTTTTGTGATTTGTAGGGGGTAAAAAAAACGGAGGCTGCCGCGCCAAAAAAAGCGGTCAACCTCCAAAGTAGAGTACACATAACGGAGAGTCCTTTCCGGTAAACACCGGATTTTACACTTAAAACAAGCTGCCGTTATTCAGCCTGTTTTACACTACTTAGCCTTGTGAGCCTTGAGATCCATCATTGCCCGGGTTTTGTTCTTCCCCGGTCGTTTTCTTGAGATACTTGGCATCAGCCTTGGTAAATTCAGGTCTTGACATATTCTCCTGCACCATAACATCCGGTGTAAAGAGAACTTTTATTCCTCCGATGTCGTTTGCTGTAACATCTTCAGGTTTTTCATGACCTTTAAACTCAGGTTTGTTTTTTAGCCCTAATTTGAAGATTCCAAAATTATCCAGACGTACTTTATAACCGAGCATCATGTATTTGGGTACTGCCTGGAGAAGACTTCGGATTACTCCGACGATTTCGGTTGGTGTGAGAGTTGTACTGTAAGAAATCTCTTGTGCAAGATGATTCACATCAACTTCTGCGATATATGCAGGAGCAGGATAATACTTGCCTTCTGCATGAATGTCCAGCGGATTCAGCCGCTTTCTTGAAACGAATGGAATTGCCATTGTTTGCCTCCTATTAAATTAACTCAAGCTGTTTTGCATTCCCTTTGGAGCAGGCAGCATAATCTTGTCCAACGGACGGTCGACTTATGCTGTTTTTGGCTGCAAAAATCAGCTTTACTGAAACAAAACTTGGTGAAACTTTCGAAATGTTCACCTGTTTTGACAACTTGAATATAACACGAGATGGTTTTAAAGTCAAATTTTTATTCGAAAAAATCTCCTGTTTTTTGATTTTTTTCTTGTCTTTCACCGATAATATGTGTATACTATCGTTACAACCGTAAAAAAATAATTATTTTATATGTGAGAAGCCCATGTTAGTTGATTTTAGTGTGTCAAATTTTTTGTCGTTTAATCAAAAGACCACTTTCCGCATGGAAAGCGGACGTGTAACCAAAAAACTTGATCACCTGCTCGAAGAACCTGTAGCAAAACGCAGCCTGTTAAAGTTTGCAGCTATGTTCGGAAAAAACGGCGCCGGAAAAACGAACTTTATCCGTTCCGTGTCAGTTCTTCGTAATTTTGTTATTACGGGAAAACTGCCCCAGCGTGCTCCTATTTTGTGGTGCCGGATTCAGGATAAGAATGAAAATGAACCTACGGAGTTTTCTATTAAATTCATTGTAGAAAATCATCTTTATGAATATAAAATTGCTGTTGTGCTTACAACGGGAGTTATAACAGGCGAGTCGCTGACCCATATTACAGGAAACCGCCGGACAAAGCTTTTTTATAAAGAATTTGCTGATTCGGAATATGTTTTTCATCATACGATAAAAGGTCAAAAGAATGATATTGAAGTTTTGAGCCGCACATTTGCCATGAGCGGAGCACCGTTTTTGTTCAGTATTAACAACAATACTGGCGGCTTTTTTATGGCAAATCCCCAGGCAGCCATACTTCAAAAGGCATATCTTTGGTTCAAAGATACCCTTGAGATTATCTTTCCTGACCAGCCTCTGCAGGAAACAAGCCTTTTGGATTACAAGGTCAGCAAAAGCGAATTTGCACGGCTCCTGCATGAGTTTGATACCGGCATAGAAGATATTATATTTGAACCGGTAAGCAAAACTACAGTTTTTGAAACACTTGATTTGCATACCCAGCAAAAATTGAATTTTGAGATGGCTTTTACGGCTCCGCTTATTAAGCTTGCAAAATCAAACGTTTTGCAGTACTTACCACAAAAAGAAAACTATTACTCAAATGTAATCCGAAGCCGCCGTAATATTTTTATTATCACGTTTGAAAAAGATGATAATTTTCATTTTTACTCGGTTAAATTTGTACATAATGTAGGCGGAAACAGGGTTGAATTCAGCATGGAAAGCGAAAGTGACGGAACGCATCGTTTGTTTCAGCTTTTGGAAATTCTCCTGTGCAAAAAAGAAAAGGTATATATCATAGACGAAATAAACCGCAGTCTGCATCCAAAGCTTACAATGCAGTTTGTAAAAAAGTTTTTTTCAACAACACAGGGCAGGCGGATTCAGCTTATAACCTCATCGCACGAATCCCGCATTATGAGCCATGATATTGTCCGTCGCGATGAAATTTGGATTGCCGACAAAAACGCTGATGACAGCACAAAGCTTTTCAGCCTCGAAGATAAACAGGTACGTATCGACAAAGTCCTCAGCGAGAATTATATGGACAATGTTTGGGGCGGCGTTCCCGTCTTTTTGGATGAAGACGAATAAAATCATTGTATGCTTTGTATAACTTCAGGGAGCGGGACGCAGGGAAAAAAGCAAGAAGGGCGCCCTATGGGAAGTTCTCTTGCTTTTTTCCAGTCGCTGGGACCCGCTTCGTGAAATATTATTAACACGGCACTGTAAATGAAGATTTACTAGGCATTTTGCCTAGTAAATTACCTAGTAAATTGCCTAGTAACGTGGAATTTACCTAAAAAGCAATTTGTGAAAATACTCATGCTAAGGCTGGTGATCCTGTAAAAAAGAAACTACCCAGAAAACTACCCAGAAAAACAAAAAGTGGCCAGAAAAGTGACCAGAAAATAATTTTGATTTTTGAATTTATTTCTGAAGCAGTTTGAACACGCCGTCTTCAGGATTGTATTCAACGCCTTCGTTGTCTTTTTCGAGCGGATACGAGCCTTTGAGAAAGTAATCATCGAGAAGATGAATGTAGTATTTTGCAACATTGTCTTCGGCATTTGTCTTGAGCAGCGAAACAAAACAGTCTTTTGCTTCTTTGTACTTTTTCTCTGAAAAACGCTTCATGGCGAGTTCCCACTTTTCGATGTACAAAAGCAGGTCTTCGGAGGCGGATTTTTTTTCTTCAATCAGTTCGTAAAGCTGAATAGGTGTATTGATGTTTACAACACGGACGCGGTCCAGCGACCGGACAACAAAGTCATTGCCCAAAAGATTACGGGTTGCCTCACTTATCAAAATGCCGCCTGTATGATACTGCTTGTTTACACCTTCGAGACGGGAAGCAAGGTTTACATTGTTTCCCATCATCGTGTAGTTTTTCTTGCGCTCTGAACCAAAATAACCGGCTATCATCTCGCCGGAGTTGATGCCGATTCTTGTAAAAATTGTTTTGCCGTTGGCAACCATTGTTTTGAATGCACTGTAAAGCTCGTCTTCCATCCATGAAGGCTTTGGATTTGCGGCGTAATCGATTATTTCTTTGTTCATAACGACTTCGGCTTTTTTCATCTTTATTGCGGCGGCACAGGCATGAGTGGCGTGATCGTCCATTTTGACTGGAGCACCGACCAGCGCGACAATAGCATCGCCTTCGTATTTGTCTACAGTGCCTTTTTCGTCAATGATTATATCCGACATCTTTGTAAGATAAAAATTCAAAAGGCAACCTAATTCTGCAGCCGAAAGAAGCTCACTGAACGAAGAGAACTTCTGGATGTCAGTAAAAATCGCGGACATCTGAAAGTTTTTTCCGCCCAGTGTAAAAGAAGAAGAATCATTTATTATCTGGTTTACTACATCTTTGGAAAGGCACTGGCTGAATGCGGATTTTATGAATCGTTTCTGCTTGCCTTCTACCGAGAGACTGAAAATAACACTGGTTACGGCTGACAATGCAAAGGCAAATACCGGAGCGATAAGATAAAGCCAGTATCCGTTGTTGAATAAAATAACCGGCACATAGAGAGAAATTGCAAAGCCGGCAATTATTCCGACCGGAATTGTTATTGATGAATATTGGGCAAAAAAGGTTTCGCTCGCTGCGATTATTACAACCGCCAGAATGCAGAGAAAAATAATCCAGATTATGTTTACTGCTTCCGGGATTTTTTTCATAAAATCGTTGTTCAGGTAATTATCCAAAGCAGTCATATGAATGCCGACTCCCGGATAAACTTTGGAAACCGGTGTGGAACATATATCAAAAAGTCCCGGTGCATAATAGGCTGTAAAGATATAAAGATCCTCAAAGTCTTCCGGTACAAGGGGTCCTTCTTCTCCGTTTTTCCAGCACTCATAGCTTTCGAATATGTCCTTTGCGCTGTACGGAAAGTAGTCGTCAATTGAAGAGGCAAAGCGGAGCAGAACAGTATCGTCTTTCAGGACAGGGAGTTTTGAAAAGTCAGGATTGGGATTTTCGAGGTAGACTGAGGCTATTCCCAATGAGGGATAAACTATTCCGTCATATTCATACGAAAGTCTTGTGCGCCTGATTACATCGTCAGAATCTTTTTTGCTTGTGATATTACCAAGAAGGACCGCATTTTCTTTAATCGGTGAAACCGGAAAAAGCGGTCTGTCGTAATCGTCTTCGGAGATAAAAAAAGTCTGGATTACTTTTTGGCTTTTTTCTTCGGAGAGGGCAAGCGCTTTGTCATCTTCCGCCCCGTATATGGAAGGCTCGGTATACAAAATATCAAAGGTTATAGATTTTGGATTTCCTGCGGAAACAAAATCGATGATTTTTGCGTAAGCCTCGCGGGGCCACGGCCACGACCATGAATAATTTTCCTGTGCCCAGTCAATGCTTTCCTGATCTACACAGATTAGGCAAATCTGATCACAGATATTCTTATATTTTGCAGCGTTCGTCATGCGGATATCGTATGATTTGTTTTCAAAAGGCAAAAAAAAGTTCAGCAGATTTAACACCAGTGTAATTGCCAAACTTGCGGCTGCTATTATAAAAGATCGTATCCAAAGTCTGTGGTTTTGATTCATTTAAAGGTCACCGATATTTTTCTTGAATCTTGCATCTCTTGCAGAATCGGCTGTTCCGGTATATTTGCTTTTAGTGATAGCGGTCTTTACCTTTTTGATTCTGTCGGCTGGTTTTGGATGGGTCTTTTTCCATCCTTTTTCATCGCTTGATTCATTGGCGTGCATTTGATCAAGAACCTGCAGCATGTCTACCATCGCATTGGGATCATAACCTGTCTGAATCATCAGTTTTACGGCGAGTTCGTCCGCTTTGTATTCCTGTTCTTTTGGATAACCTTTTTCAACAAGCACATCCAGTACAGCAAGGCTTGAAGAAGTCAAATCAGTAAAAATCTGTTTGCTTTCACCGGTTAATGCGGATATTTCCTGGGCTGTTGAGGCTGTTTTGTTAATTGCGGTTGTAGTCCGACTTGTTTTGATTGCAGAAACTGCATGTTCAAGCTGAATGTGTGCCATCTCATGCGCAATGACAGATGCTATGGCATCTTCTGAAGTACAGCATTGCAAAAGTCCGGTGGAAATGAATATGTGTCCGCCGCATGTAGAAAGTGCGTTTATCTCATCCGTATCAAGGATTCCTACGCAATAATCCTTGTAGATTGCCGGTGTATCTGAATTAAGGGCAATGGCTTTGCAGATTTTGTTCAGATAGGCTGTTGCCTTTTTTCCGTCATAAAGCGGATATTGTTTTAGGATAGAAGCTGAAACAGTCCGCCCGATTTCGTAAGAATCAATGGGAGTTATGGGTTCCGAGGCTCTGTCGATTGAAGAAAAAGTGTCCTGAAGTTTTTTGACACCGTTCATTTTTTCTTCGATGTTTTCTTTGCTGCCGTTTTTTAATACGTCATCGAATGAAAATGAAAAAGAATCTGTACATACAAAGAATACCGAGAATATTACAAAAAATAAAATTTTAAGTGGTTTTTTCATTGTTGGTCTCCTGCGGAAAGATGTCCTTCTTTGATAAAGACAACAGTGTCTTTTTCTGTAGCGGAGAATGATTCAACTTCATCTACCTGTTCAAATGAAACATCGTTTTCCTCGGCAAAGGTGTCTTCAAAATTCTTGTCAAAACCTTTTCCTGCAAGAGCAAGTTCTTTTGCGTTTGCCGTTGTTTTTTTGGAAGAAACTTCGACTAAAAGTTTTTTTGCTGTCAGGGAAGAATTAGGCAGCCAGCCTGTAATTTTGCCGTCCGAAGAAGTAATGTTTGACCATCCGTTTTCAACTTTTTCTATGGTGACAGCTTCACCGTACTCCAATGTTCCTACTGAAGTTGAAAACTGAGAAGCCTTTGCCCTTACAACTGCATTACTTACAGAAATGTATTGTGGCTTGTTTGGTGCGCTAAAAGCCGGGAACAATAACAGAGTCAGAAAAATAATCAGAATAAACTTTTTCATAAAATCTCCCTTTTATTTTACTTCTGTGTTTATTTATTATAAATCAGAGTTGGCAAATAACAAAGTTTAAAATAAAAATAAATTCTGTGATTATTTCGGGGAGACTAGAACAAAAATGAGTTTTTTACTATAATATGATTTCAGTATGAAAACTGAACATAATAATTATATGCAGAGTCTCAGAACTGATTTGTGCAGTTTTCATTTTTTTTATGATTTCAACGGCGGAATTCTTTTTTAAGGGTTCCGCTTTTTTTTGCGCTGGAGGATTGAATGGCATCTTCAAAGGAATATCTGGATTATGTGCTGGACCAGCTTTCGCTTGTGAACAGAATCAGCAGCAGAGCGATGATGGGCGAGTACATTTTGTACTGCAACGGAAAGATATTCGGCGGCATTTATGATGACCGGTTTTTAATAAAACCGACTAAATCCGCACTGGAAAGAATACCGGATGCCCAGCGTGAACTTCCCTATGACGGCGCAAAGGAAATGCTGCTTGTGGAAGATTTGGATGACCGCGAGTTTTTGCGGGATTTGGTAACGGCTGTGTGTGAGGACCTGCCGGCGGCAAAAAAGCGGCGTTAAGATGGCGAACTGCTGTTGTGAAAAACAGACAGTTTGTGAGATAATAGAATCTGGCATTTATAGGAGTTATATATATGAAGAGAACAGACATCCATAAAGTTTTGATTATTGGTTCGGGACCGATT
>JAEEQG010000104.1 GCA_016285185.1 Spirochaetota bacterium | reverse complement strand
TAGCTTACGCGTGAAATGGAATCAAAAAGATTAAGCATCGGTTTTGAATTGCGTTCAGCGGCGCAGCCCGCACCTGCAAAACACGCAAATACATAAACAGGAAGCATAAAAGCACCGTCCAAAAATGACTCAAAGTTGGACGCAGGAAAAATTTTAAGAAGGTTATCCGTAATGCTTAAAGTATAATTCTGCGAAACTTCTCCAACGGATACCGGAATTCGTGCGGGAGGGAAAAACAAAACGGCAACCAACCCCAAAACCATCAGACCTACTGTTGTAATAACACTTATAATGAGCGTTTTCAGGGCAACACGCCAAAACCGTTTTTCTTCCCTAAGCTCAAAGACAGAAACAGTCATTGTAAAGAAAAGCAAAGGAATGAGGCTGTATTTGCCCACATTAACAGTTAATTCTGAAATATATTCAATTATTTCAACCGCACGGTTATTATAACCCTGCAGAACAAATGCCGCTGCAAAACCAATGGCACAGCCCAGCAAATACTTTAACCAAATTTTCATAAACAAAAGAATACTCCAAAGCATACAGACCGTCAACAAGGAAGTTGAGAGTTTGCGGTTCTTGTGCTATACTTGATACACTTAACAAAAAAGAGGCTTTTATGTACATTACATGTCTTGATTTGGAAGGCGTTCTTGTCCCTGAAATTTGGATTGCTTTTTCGGAAGAAACCGGCATTAAAGAACTCAGCCTTACCACAAGAGATATTCCCGATTATGACGTTTTAATGAAAAAAAGAATCGGCATTTTGGAAGAACACGGACTTGGACTCAAAGAAATTCAGAACACAATTTCCAAAATAGAACCACTGCCCGGTGCAAAAGAATTTTTGGATGAGCTGCGTTCATTCTGTCAGGTTATCATCCTGTCAGATACTTTTAAGGAATTTGCCGCTCCGCTTATGAAAAAGCTCGGCTATCCCACCATTTTCTGCAATGATTTGACGGTTGATACCAACAATAGAATAATCGGTTACAATCTGCGCCAGCAGAACGGCAAATATCACGCCGTAAAAGCTTTGCAGTCAATCGGCTTTAAAACCATTGCGGCCGGTGATTCTTTCAATGATCTTGAAATGATTAAAAATTCACAGGCTGGATTTTTATTCCGTCCACCGGAACACATTGCAAAAGACTATCCGCAGTTCAAGGCTTTTACACAGTACAAAGACTTTCTTGCAGCCATTAAAAATGTAATTGAAAAGGAATAAAACCGGCTTAAAAACCGTCCGATAATTGCATTATGAATAAGTTTTTTTCCTCCCTCTATCACAAGATTTTACTATTGTGCATTGTTATCATATATACGTTTTGCTTCGTCAGTCCTGTATGGGCAAAGGCTCAGAAAGAAAACACCGATGACGCATTAGAAGCTGAAGCCGATACAGATCAGAACTTTTTTGAAAACACAGACGACCGTCTTGAAAAGTATCAGTATCCGGTAACAGATTCTTCTTTAAAAACAGCTGTTTCGGTTACGGATGAACACCTGCAAACAATACCGGTTCAGGAATACAAAGAAATATGGGGTTATCTGATATACGGACAGGAACAGTACTACAATTCGGAACTGCCGGTTACGGACATTGGTTATTTTAATGCCGGACTAAGCACATTCGGAGAACTGGTCGGTGTGCCGAACCTCAAAAAACTGCCGGAAACAAACGCAAGGGTTCACCTTGTTGTAATAGACAGCGGAAAAGCCCTTACCCACTTTTGCCTTGACCCGGAATACGGCGTACGCAAAAAGCTCATAAAATCAATGTTGGAAGCAGCAAAGCCGTTTGACGGGCTTCAGATAGATTTTGAGCTTGTCAGCAAAGAAGACAAGGAACATTACTGGAGTTTTTTGCGTGAACTTAAAAAAGGACTTGGCAAAGATAAAACACTCAGCATTGCAATTCCCGCCCGCACAAAAAAACTAAAAGTTGACGCATACGATTACGAAGAATTGAACAAAATCGCAGACCGAATCCTTGTCATGGCATACGATGAGCACTGGTCAACCAGTGCACCCGGACC
>JAEEQG010000103.1 GCA_016285185.1 Spirochaetota bacterium | reverse complement strand
CCCAGAAAAAATTCTTTGTCGCCGCACACTTCAAAAAAACACCGCAAATACTTACCAATACTGAAACCGGCATAACCACAAAGCAGAATCCTATGCATTCCGAAAAAGAAAAATAAAATCCCTCGTTGCCGAACGCCGTATAAACACAATTCTTGTATATTACAAAAATCAGGAGAAACAAAAATGTTGAAAAAATCAGATATAAAAGAAAATCCAACAATAAAACAAAAGCTTTTTTCACGCTTACAGCATATCACATAGAATAATCAGATGTCAAACTCGATTTTACTGTAAGGTTGCATAAAAATACATAAATGTGTATTATTATTCACATGATTGATTCATTGGCAGAAAGTTTGAATAATACCCTGCGACCCACCGTAGCATACAGACTGTTGTCTGATATGGGGCAAAGGATGTTTTTTCCCAAAGGTATCATTGCCCAGGGTGCTGAAGCAAAAAAGTTCGGCAAAAAGACAAATGCAACCATAGGTATGGCTGTTGAAAACGGAGAACCGCTTATTCTTCCTTCAGTAAAAAAGGAATTCGCATTTTTGTCCGCAGCTGAAGCTGTTGCATATGCCCCCACGGCAGGTAATCCCGAATTCCGCCGTTTATGGAAAGAACAGCTTATAAAGAAGAATCCCTCATTAAAAGATAAAACTTTTTCAATTCCTGTTGTAACTCCGGGATTAACAGCGGGCATTTCATACATCTGCGACCTTTTTCTATCGTCAAAAGACACACTGCTCACAACGGATCCATCATGGGATAATTATTCGCTTATTGCCGAAACACGCTGCAACGCCAAACTTGAACGTTTTCAGCTTTTTGACGGAACAGGGCTTAACCGGCAGACTTTTGAAGCTGCTGTAAAAAAGCAGGCAGAAAAAGGCTCTTTGAGGCTTTTACTCAACTTTCCCCAGAATCCGTCCGGCTATTCACCGACAGTAGAAGAAGAAGCATTCATTACATCCGTTTTACTTGATACTGCAAAGCAGGGAACTGATATTCTTGTTCTAGTGGATGATGCTTACTTCGGACTCAACTATGAAGAAAATATCGCGCCGGAATCGCTGTTCGCCTCGCTTTGCGATTTGCACGAAAATATCTTTGCCGTTAAAATTGACGGACCTACAAAAGAAGACTTTGCATGGGGCTTTAGAGCTGGATTTTTAACGTTCGGTGCGAAAGGCATGGTTGAAGAACAATATGATGCCTTAATCAGAAAGCTAATGGGAATAATCCGTTCTTCCGTATCGTGCGGTTCAACTCCGGCACAGTCAATAATGATACGGACAATCAATAATCCAAAAATTGAAGCCGAAAAGAAAAAAATCCGCGCAATTCTTGAAGAACGCTACAAAATTGTACGGGCGTTTGTTGACGAAAAAAAAGACAGCAAAGTTCTTACGCCGCTACCGTTCAATTCCGGTTATTTTATGTGCTTCCAGTGTCATGGGATAGATGCAGAAGATTTGCGATACAAGCTTTTACATGAGTATCAGATTGGAACAATAGCCCTGGGCAGTGATTACCTGCGTATCGCCTTTTCAAGCATAGACAGCGACTTGATAGAAGAAGTTTATTCTACTGTTTACAAAGCCGCGGAAGAACTGGCATAATACTTTTATGAAGTTTTTCTACAAGAGCTTATTTGCGGCGATTTTTTTGTCCGTTATATTCTCCTCATGTACCAGACAAAAAAAAGACATTATAATACTCACCGATCAGGAATCAGTTGCTTCTTACGTTGAACTGTTCAATTCCTCACAGAACGAATACCGTGCCATCATAGAGTACCAGGCCAATCCTTCAAAAGCTTTTGACAATCCTGTAGAAAATATGCCCGATATTATTCTCGGGCCTTGGCTCAAAAACGAAAAACTACGAAAAAACTTCCTTTCACTGGATTATCTATTCAACGACCAGAGACTTAATACCAAAGATTTTTACAAACAGCTGCTAGAACTTGGAAACATAAAGGGTCACCAATACCTGCTGCCGGTTTCTTTCAACCTGCCGCTCGTTCTTTTTTCGCAGAAGAATGCCAGCCTTATGCCCGACGATTTTATGCTCTCAATCGACCAGATAAAACAACTGGGACAGGATTATAACAAGCAGAATAAAAACGGTGTGTACACAGCGATGGGGTTTTCGCCGCGTTGGGATTCGGACTTTATTTACACCGTATCAAAGCTTTTTAACACCAATTATGCGGAGAATACACCGCTGTTCTCATACAATTTGGCGGCAATGGACAAAACCATCGAGTATATCAAAGACTGGAGTGTAAGTACAAATTCCACCACCGAGGCGGAAGATGACTTTAAGTTCAAATATCTTTACAATCCGTCTTACAAACTGATAACTACAGGAAGATGTTTGTTCTGCTACACAAAATCTGACGATTTGTTCTCGCTTTCCAACGATCGTCTGCAGAATATTGATTTTCGCTGGATTCACTACAACAATCAGATTCCTGTGCAGGACAAAATCAACTACATCGGTATTTACAGGAAGAGCAGGAATCAGGATGCCGCACAGGCATTTATCCTATGGTTGCTTAAAGATGAAAACCAAAAAAACATATTGGAACGGCAGGAAAAAATGAACCTTACCAACAAGGCTTTTGGAATTGCCGGCGGTTTTTCGTCTCTAAAATCCGTAAACGAAAAATACTTTCCGCTTCATTACCCGATTTTGTACGGTCATCTGCCAACGGCTGAAAACCTCCTTCCACCCAATATACTTCCGTCAAACTGGGAAGAAGTCAAAAAACGCGCCATTCTTCCATACCTTACGGAAATGACTTCAACGGAAAACACTGAAAATGTTGTTTCGCTGGAAACACGTACAAAAGAACTTTTGAAACAGATATATTAGTATTATTGATTAAAGACGTTTCTCCATATATAGTATATTTATGGATGTAGAATTTGAAAATCAGCAGATATGTCAGTCTGAAACAGAAATTTCAGAACCAAAAGATTATAAAGTCATACTTTTGAATGATGATTACACTACAAAAGATTTTGTAGTTTCAATTCTCATCCATATTTTCAACAAAAAAGAACCTGAAGCCGTTACCATAATGGAATCCGTGCACAAAACCGGTAGAGGAATTGTGGGTATTTATCCGTTTGACATAGCTCAAACTTATGTAGCTTTAGTACGTGATTTTTCGCGGAAAAACGGTTTTCCGCTCCGCTGCAGCATGGAGAAAAACTAGTGGAAGTTAAAATTTCCAAACAGGTACAGCACATTTTGAACGCCTCTTTTGTGGAAGCAGAAAAGCGCCGCCACGGGTTTATTACACCTGAGCATATCCTTTATATAATGCTTCAAAATAAAGAAATTCTAAACCTGTTGGATTCATGCGACGCAAATGTACAATACATTCAGGACAAGCTTTCAGCTTTTCTGCAGGAGCGAATTCCGCCTCTAGCAGGAAACGAACCACTACAAACAATTGGATTTAAAAACGTTATAAATTCTACCGTCATGCACTGCGCAGCCGCCGAGAAACCGGAACTTGAAGCAGGTGATATACTTGTAAGCCTTTTGGAAGCAAAGGAGAACCACTGTTCATACTTTTTGCAGAAAAGCGGTCTGGATAAGCTCAAGTTACTGGACGCAATTGTTGCAAATTCTCATCAAGCAGGAACAGAATCGGCAGAAACACGACCAAAACAAAACTTTTTGGAGCAATACACAACAAACCTTACTGAAATGGCAAAAAATGGGCGCTTTGACGTTTTAATCGGCAGAGAAGAAGAATTGGAGCGCACAATCCAAATTTTATGCCGTCGTTACAAAAACAATCCCCTGCATGTGGGCGATCCTGGAGTGGGCAAAACAGCACTCACGGAAGGACTTGCTCAAAAAATCGTCAGGAACGAAGTCCCCGAGTTTCTTACAGGATTTACGATTCTTTCGCTTAACATAACATCGCTGGTTGCTGGAACAAAATACAGGGGCGACTTTGAAGAGCGCATAAAAAATATCACACAGGAACTGGAACAAAAAGACAAACTGATTCTTTTCATCGATGAAATTCATACAATCATAGGTGCTGGTTCAACATCCGGCAGCAACATG
>JAEEQG010000102.1 GCA_016285185.1 Spirochaetota bacterium | reverse complement strand
GGTATAACTTCATGGCTTATAGTAAATCCTGAAACAAGAAAAATACTACGGCCAGAGAGTTTTACTTACAGAAAAGCTCCCGAAGTTTCTTTGCCTCATCATTGTATGGATTGCGGCAAGATTCAGCTTCCTGAAGATATGAAGTTGCTTGAAGAAAGAAAAGTGCGGTTTTCGGAAATTGACAGCAATAACCATGTGAACAATTCAAAATATGCGGATTTTGCGCTTGATTCCCTTCCCGAGGAATATTATCTGAAAGATTTTACTGACATCCGAATCAATTACGCAAAGGAAATGCGGCTTGGTGAAACAATCAGGCTCTACGGCAGTTTTTCGGACGGAAAAATATGCGTGACCGGTAAACACGATAACGACGTATGTTTTGAATGTGAGCTATTCTTTTAGACCCAAAGTTATTCCATTCAGCTTTGCAGGGTATTTTTCGTAATAAATAAGGCGCCCGTTTACAAAGCCAACACGAATAATCATGCTTTCTTCCGCACCGGGCATTTCGTCCATGCCGGGGAACACAAAATTACCTAGCGACCACACAATAAGGCTGTTGTTGTACCATTCTACCGGCTGCAGCACATGCGGATGCGAGCCAAAAACAACGTCCGCGCCTGCGTCCGCCAACTCCTGATAAAAAGTTCTTTGCTCAGGTGTCGGTTTTGTTACGTATTCGCTGCCGCCGTGCACATTCATAATCACAATCCTGTTCTGTTGCTTTTCTTTGCGTATCATTTCGGGTATTTGTTCCGAAGCCCACAAAATACCGGCTCTGTCGTCTTTGGCGGACGCTGTGTTTTTGCCGTTAAAACCGCTTTGTTCCTGCGGAAAAGCACCGCACGACAAAACAGAAACCGCTTGGTTTTTAATCTCTGTCCGGTAGAATTCGGATGCGTCTTTCAGTGTTAAACCTGCGCCGGACGTTACAAATCCATATTCGAGAACGTTTTTTAACGTGTCCTTAAAACCTTCCTCACCGTAATCGTAGCTGTGGTTGTTTGTGAGCATCAGGTACGAAAAACCGCTCTGCTTAAGGACAGACAGAACTTCTTTTTTAAATTTGAACGTATATGTTTTTTGTGCATTGTCTGTTCTTTCGGTTATTGTTCCTTCCAAATTCCCGATTGTAAGATCACTGCCCTGTAAAATGGGGAGCGTGTTTGTAAACACGGATTCGGGACTGCCGGTTTCAATCAGTTTTTGGTCAACGCCTCTGCCAAGCATCATGTCTCCTGTCGCACATACAAAAAGAACTTCGGGTTTTGAATCCCATTTAACAGCCGGCGCAAATGATTCGCGGAACCAGGTTTCAGCTTTTTGGGTTGCAAGAGGGAGGCTCTTTTTTGCTTTTTTGCTTTTTATTGTATCTGAATCCTCAAAAACACAGTCGGCAAAAGTACTGGAAAAAAGCGTGTATTCGTTATTGTCGGCGTATATTTTATTGCCGTCGATTTCAAGCGGCAAGGCGATGTAACCGGTAGGAATCTCGTCAAAGTAAAACTGCTGCACAGGATTTTTGTCTTCGTTTGCAGAAAGGTCTTCGCAAAACGGAATACACGGATAAATGTACTTTCGTTCAATTTCCACACTTAACGGTGAATCGGCTGTTTCTGAAAAGGTTATTTCCGCAAGTTTACAGTATGGAAAAGACGACTTCTTTTTTGATGTAATGAGTTTTATTTTTTTGTCCTCATACAGTACAGATGCTATATCGGAAGCATTGTTCCCGCTTTGAACGGTTTCATATTGTTCAAAAAAGTTTTTGCTTTGCAACAGTGAAAGAACTTCCGGTTCTATTTGAATTTCATATACATACTGGGAACATGAAATAAAGAAAAGAGAAAAGCAGACAATTACAAAAAACAGTAACGCTTTTGGCATATTTATGCTGATTTTACCATGTAGTTTCAAATACTTCCACATAGTTCTTGAAAAAAGAGGGATGCTTCGCTATAATAAAAACACTTTTCGGGGCATTAGCTCATCTGGTAGAGCGATTGGTTCGCAATCAATAGGTGGTCGGTTCAAGTCCGATATGCTCCATTTTCTCATTCTTTAGTTTTCTTAAAAGTTTCCGGTTTTAATGCGGAAATATAATAATCAAAATAGAATTTACCTATAATGTATTTGTTTGAAGCGCCTTCCGTGCAGCTGATGATTTTCCCGTCAACAATATCCAAGTCTTCTGAAAAACTTGGAGCAAAAAGAACCGAGGTCGGTTCTCCCAGAAAATAAAGCGGAATTCCGTTATATTCTTCCTCCATTTTTACTATGGAATCTTTGCTGTAAAAAAGAAAACAGGACGGTGAAAGCCCCCAGGATGTAGAAAGGTAGATATTACCTTCCGCATCGGTTGCAAAACCCTGTACTTTGTCAGGCAGCGAATAATATGCAACCGGTTTTGATACATCATTCTTTTCGTATTTGCCCATAAGTGCGGTATGAACCGTGTTATTGTATGTTACGGAATGTTTGCATATATAGTACGGTTCATGCGCAAATTCGCCCGTGTAGATAAAATCTTTGTCCGTAAAAACAAAAGCGCATACAATGTCGTTCAGTTTTACGGGAGTACCGATTTCAATTTTGGACGAGTCTACTTTTAATTCTTCAGCACTGAATATGTAAAGTCCTTCTTCTCCGTTTGCAAGATAAAACTTACCGTCGTCGTATTGCAGACCGCCGGCATGACCAGTAAACGGTTTTGCGTCTGACAATAGTTCGTAACAGCTTATTTTTTGAGAATCTCTTTCCACAGTGTATATTCTGCTTGTTTTACCGTTTTTCATGTATCCGCAGGTAGCAAAATAGTTTTTATCATCATTATAAGTCAGCCCTTGTGTTACGTAGTTGTCCCAAAGGCCCGGGTTTTTTGCAATAATAGTTCTTGATTTGTAAAAACCACTGAATTTGATTCTGTTGTATATGGTAAGCCCAGCGGCAAGTACAAGCAAAAAAACTGCTGCACTTAACAAAATTATTTTTAGAACATGTAAAATTTTCTTCATACTATATTGATAAAGCAAAATCACAACAAATTCAATCTTATTATTTTGAACTTTTTCCAACTGTAAAATATGTGGCGGTACTTGTTTTTTTAGGGGATAATGACTAAGCTTGTTATATGTAAAAAATCGCACTGGATTAAATCTGGAGGCAATAATAATGGAAAATATCGGACCAAAAAATATAGGTGTTATCGGCGCGGGTGCATGGGGAACCGCACTTTCGCATGCTCTTGGAAACGGCGGAAATTCCGTTCAGCTTTGGGCTTTGGAACAAGATGTTGTTGATTCAATCAATAACCGGCATGAGAACGAAAGGTATTTGAAAGGATTCAAACTTTCAGAGAATGTTACCGCTTCAATCGACATAAAAAAAGTCGCGGTGGATAAAGAATTTCTTATACTTGCAAGTCCGTCACTTTTTCTTGCTCCGACCGTAAAAAAAATACTGGATGTTCCGTCAATAAAAGACGGTTCTACCTGCATCGGAGTTCTTACAAAAGGTTTTATTCCCACAGATAATGGTCCAAGACTGATTTTGAGCGAGCTTGAATCGGTTCTGCCGCCATGCTATGCAAAAAGCCTTGTTTATATTGCAGGTCCAAGCCATGCGGAAGAAGTTGCTATGGGTAAACTTACCGGCTTGATTGCCGCCAGCGAAAACCCGAAGAACTCCATACGTTTCCGTGATTTGCTCCGCGTTAAGGGCCTTATGGTTTATTCCAGCTTTGACGTTATAGGCGTTCAGGTTTGCGCCGCCGCAAAGAACGTTGTTGCTGTTGTGTTCGGCTGTTTGGATGCCATTGCCGAAAATTCAGACTTTTTTGGTGATAACTCCGAATCTCTGCTGCTTGCCGCTGGTTTGAACGAAATCCAGACACTGGGCAAGGCAATGGGCGCTACTCACTCCGAAACATTCACTTCCATTTCCGGCGTAGGCGATTTGGATGTTACATGCCGCAGTAAATACGGGCGTAACCGCCGCTTTGGACAGGATATTATCAAAAAAGAAATACTAAAAAAATTCTCTTCGATAGACGATTTAATAAGCCGCATCGGCGAAATCGGTTACCTGCCGGAAGGTGCGGTTGCCTGTAAATATGTGCATGAAATCAGCCAGAAATACAATCTCAAACTGCCAATATGCAACGGACTTTATAAAGTTCTTAACCGCGAGGTTGAACCGTTGAAACTCATAAGTGATATGCTTGGCGGAGGATTTTAATGCTTGAGAAAATAACGAACACTTTCAGTGATATTGTCCGAACAATAGCAGGAAAATCTTCCATAACCGAAAAAAACATTGAAGAATACGTTGAAAAAATAAAGATTGCGCTGCTTGAAGCGGACGTAAACCTCAGGGTTGTGCGCCGTTTTGTAAACAGCACGATAGAAGAAGCCAAGGGCGAAAAAGTTCTGCGCTCTGTAGATCCGGGGCAGCAGTTCGTAAAGATTGTAAACGACAAGATTGTAGCCCTGCTCGGTGATACAAAGCAGGACTTAAAGCTTAAAGGCGTTGATACCCAGTCCGTTATTCTGTTTTTAGGACTTCAGGGTTCCGGTAAAACTACAAGTGCGGCAAAACTGGCCCACCGTCTGCAAAAAAACGGCAGAAAACCGCTTCTTGTTGCCTGCGACCTTGTTCGTCCCGCCGCAGTTGAACAGCTGTGTGTTCTTGGCGAAAAAAACAATATTCCGGTTTATAAGGAAGATTCAAAAGACGCCGTAAAAGTTGCTAAAAACTCGCTGAATTATGCTAAAAAGAACGGAATGGACGTAATCATTGTTGATACTGCAGGCCGTCTGCAGATTGACGATGCAATGATGAAGGAAATCTGTGACATCAAGAAGGCTCTCAATCCTGATGAAGTTCTTCTTGTTGCCGATTCAATGACCGGACAAAGCGCTGTTGACGTTGCAAAAACATTTGATGAGCAGCTGGGTTTAACAGGCGTTATCCTTACAAAGTTCGATTCCGATGCCCGCGGTGGTGCCGCTCTTTCGTTAAAATCAGTTACAGGCAAGCCAATTCTCTTTACCGGTACCGGTGAAAAAATCGATGACTTTGAGCCGTTTTATCCTGAACGTATTGCAAGCCGCATTCTTGGTATGGGCGACATTGTTTCGCTTGTTGAAAAAGCGCAGGAGACCATTGATGTTGAAGAAGCTGAAAAGCTCCAGAAAAAAATGGCGAGCGAAACGTTCACACTGCAGGATATGCTTGAACAGCTTCAGCGTGTAAAAAAGATGGGACCAATGCAGTCACTGCTTGATATGATGCCCGGACTGGCGGGGCAAATTGATGAAAGCCAGATAAACACTGACGGATTAAAAACACAGGAAGCCATTATTCTTTCGATGACAAAAAAAGAAAGGGCAAACCACCTTATTATCGGACCGAGCCGCCGCAAACGAATTGCAAAAGGTTCGGGAACTTCCGTTGCGGAAGTAAACCGCCTTTTAAAACAGTTTGAAAAAACACGGCTTACAATGAAAAAAATGACCAAGAACAAGGGAATGCAGCAAAAGCTCATGCAGCAGTTTGGCGGCGGCAACTTTCCCGGAATGTAGAAGCAAAATTAATCACATTGTGAACCCAAAAAAGCAAGAAACGGTGGGAAGAGTTCTTGCTTTTTTTTTGAGCTGTGAAAAATTTCACAAATATCTGTTGACACACAAACAAAAAATCTGTACATTATCTGTGAAATTATTCACAGGTGCATATGAAAACGGATATACCAAAGCCGACATTGGACAGATTGGTTTCTCTCGCAAGACTACTGAATCAGTTGGAAAAAGATATATCTGTGGTTTCATCTGCTGAACTGGAAAAATTGACAGGTTGGTCGAGGGATACCATAAGAAGGGATATTTCCCTTTTGAACGGCAGTTGTGCGACAGCGGGCGGTTATAAAATTTCTGCGCTTAAGGATACAATTCATCAGTGCATTGGTTCACCCGGAGAAACAAAAAAATGCTGTATTGTTGGGCTTGGACGCATGGGCGAAGCCCTTATAGAATACAAGGGATTTGAAAATACAGCATTTAAATTGGTGGCAGGCTTTGACAGCAATGTAAACAGAACAGAAACTCTGCGCTCGCCATTTCCTCTTTATACAACCACAAGAATGGAATCTGTGATAAAAAGCGAACAGATTGAATTTGCTATTTTAACTGTACCGGAACATTCCGCACAGGCTGTTGCGGAAAAGCTGGTTGAATACGGAATCACCGGTATTGTTAATTTTACAACGGCAGTTTTGTCACTGCCTGAAACAATTAAAATTGAGAACATATCTGTGCTGGATGCAATGCAAAAGCTTGCTGCACAATATTCGGTTCTCGGGAGCAGAAAATGAAACGTGTTTACAATTTTTCAGCAGGACCTTCATGTTTACCGGAAGAAGTATTAAAAGAATGTGCAGCGGAAATGCTTGATTACCAGGGAACCGGACAGTCAGTTATGGAAATGAGTCATCGCTCAAAAGCCTATGAACCTATCATTCAGGATGCAGAAGCTATGGTACGCAAGCTGATGAACGTACCGGACAATTACAAGGTTTTGTTTTTGCAGGGTGGTGCTTCTACTCAGTTTGCAATGGTTGCTGAAAACCTGGGTGTAAAAAAAGGTAAAGCTGCGTACATCAATACAGGTGTTTGGTCAAAAAAAGCAATTGCCGAAGCTAAAAAACTCGGAGTACAGGTAGATGTTATTGCAACAAGTGAAGATAAAAACTTTTCATATATTCCTCGTGTAGAAAAAATCACAGGCGATTACGATTATGTATACATCTGTTTTAATAACACGATTATGGGAACTCACTACGAATATATCCCCGACACCGGAAATATTCCTCTTGTTGCCGACATTTCTTCATGTGTATTGAGTGAACCGCTTGATGTTACCAAATTCGGTGTTCTGTTTGCGGGTGCACAGAAGAACCTTGCGCCTGCAGGTGTCACACTGGTTATCATTCGTGAGGATTTGATTCCTGAAGAATGCCGTCCGGGTACACCTACAATGCTGATGTACAAGACGCATGCCGAAAACGGTTCTATGTACAATACACCGCCATGCTACACAATCTATGTACTTGGCAAGGTTCTTCACTGGGTCGAAAAGAACGGCGGTGCAGAAGGCATGGGCAAACGCAATCATGAAAAAGCCGATTATCTGTACAACTTCCTTGATAACAGCGACTTTTATCATGCAACTACCGAAAAAGGCAGCCGCTCACTGATGAATGTTCCGTTCCTTACAAAGTATTCGACGGGTGCTACAGATGATGCTTCCGTAGCAAAAGAAAAGGAAATCAACGACAAGTTTGTAAAAGAAGCAACGGCTGCAGGTCTTGTAAACCTCAAAGGCCATCGTCTTGTAGGTGGAATGCGCGCTTCAATCTACAACGCGATGGGACTCGATGGCGTAAAGGCGCTTGTTGACTTTATGAAAAAGTTCGCAGACGAGAACAAATAACCGTAATAATGCGGACTAATTTTTAAGGAGATTAACATGTACAAAATTCAAACACTGAATAAAATATCACCTGACGGACTTGCTAAGTTTCCCCGTGAAGATTACGAAATTGCAAGCGAAATACTTAATCCTGACGCAATTCTGTTGCGTTCTGCGGATATGCACACAATGGAAATTCCTGCAACAGTAAAAGCTATTGCGCGTGCCGGTGCAGGAACAAACAATATTCCGATTCCGGCAATGACCGCAAAAGGTATTGTCGTATTCAACACACCGGGTGCAAATGCAAACGCTGTTAAAGAACTTGTTGTTGCAGCTCTGCTTTTTTCAAGCCGCCCTGTTCATGCGGCTGCAGCCTGGGCAAAAACTCTTGCGGGTAAGGGTGATGAAATTCCTGATCTTGCCGAAAAAGGCAAAAGCCAGTTTGTAGGACCTGAAATCAAAGGCAAAACACTTGGTGTAATCGGTCTTGGTGCAATCGGTGCAATGGTTGCAAATGCCGCAATCGGACTCGGTATGGATGTAATCGGCTATGATCCGTATCTTTCTGTTGATGCCGCATGGTCATTGAGCCGCGCAGTTCACAAAGCAGAAAGTCTTGATGCGCTTTTGTCAAAGTCTGACTACATCACAATTCATATTCCGCAGACAAATGACACAAAGGGCTTTATCAATGCAGACCGCATCAGCATCATGAAAAAAGGTGTACGTATTTTGAACTTTGCCCGCGGTGGACTTGTTGTAAACAAGGACTTGCTCACCGCAATCGACAGCGGCAAGGTTGCGGGTTACACATGTGACTTTGCTGACGAAGATTTGCTTAAAAACGACAAAGTTATCTGCCTTCCGCACCTCGGCGCATCAACACCCGAAGCCGAAGACAACTGTGCATTTATGGCTGTTGCTCAGCTTCGCGATTTTCTCGAAAACGGAAACATCGTTAATTCCGTTAACTTTCCGAAGTGCAAAATGGAAGAACCTGTTCCTGCAAATGGTACACGTATTTGTATTGCAAACAAGAACATTCCTAATATGGTTGGCCAGATTACAACCGTACTTGCTGACGCAAAATGCAATATTGCCGCGATGGTAAACCAAAACCGTGCCGACGTTGCATACAACATCATTGATGTTGAAAACAAAATCGGCGATGATGTCGCGGATAAACTCAAGACGATTGACGGTGTAATCGCTGTTCGCCTGATTAATGCATAATCCCGTCTCATAAAAAGGTAAACCGCAACATTTGTTTACAAACATCTGTTTGAAAACTCTTGCAAATGTTGCGGTTTTTTGTCATAATCCACATTATGAACACAAATTATAGGGCTTTTTTTGCTGCTTATTCAAAAAGACTAAATAATATTTCTTTTGTCCGTTTACTAGTTTCATTCTTTTGTTTTTCGGTTTTTGCTTTGATTGGTGTGCAGTTTTTGCACCCGTTTTCTGTAGATAAAAATGCATCCGCTGCAAGTCCGCTTGTTTTTATGAAACAGCCTTCTGCAGAAGTAAATCCGGCCGATTTCCATAAAACGGCTGCAGCCTTTTCTGCCGAAACTGACAAAGGTTTGCTTTTTTATCGTGATCCCGCAACAAGAGACAACGTTATCTGGTTTTACACCCATATTACCGGAAATGTAAAAGTAGCACTCGCTATTCTTGAACAGGCTGACAAAAACAATATACCGCTTTCTCTGGCATTTTCACTTGCCTATGTTGAAAGCCATTATAAGACAAAATCTGTAAACCATAACCGTAACTCTACGATTGACAGGGGGTTGTTTCAGCTTAACAACAAATCTTTCCCAAAACTTGATGAACAGGATTTTTTTGATCCTTACATAAATGCCAGATACGGCTTGTCGCATTTGCGTTATTGTCTTGATACCGCCGGTAACGAAATTTCTGCGCTTGCAATGTATAATGCCGGTGTAACAAAGGTAAAGTCAGGCTCTACACCACAACTAACCCTCAATTATGTTTCACAGATAACCGAATACCGCAAGGGTATAGATTCTCTTTTTACAAAAGAAATTGTTGAGAAAAAGGAAGAAGCTCTGCCTGTCAGATTCGCATTTAAGAACTGATTTAAGAATCAGGAAGCTTTTTTTTCGGCAATATAAATTTGCAGCAGCGAAACAAACTGATACAGCTTTTTGTATACGCTTGTCATAAGCGGTTTTACTGCACCATCAGATACGTGTATTATTTCCTGCCAGTTCATCATCAGCTCAGGTTTTGGATTATCAACTTCGTCAATCAGCCGTTTAAGGGTTTTTGCATAAACAATCATGTACTGCGAAGCTCTGGTAATAAGCGTAAAAGCCTGGTTATTCACATCTTTGAGCCCTGCCTGCAGTGCATGGAGAGCTTCCTTATCCCTTTCAGCCTTTGAAGAAAGAGTTTTGAGCTTTGAACCTGATGCAACGTTTTCGCCCAGTGAATCGTCAAATGCTGTGATTTTTTCTGAAATATCCAGCAATGAGTGATATGCATTGGACATTTCGTTTGAAAGTTCCGGCGAGACCCATTTTCCTCTAACAAGAATAAAATCGCTCAGTTCGCGAACGTCTTTTTTGAAGTAGTCGTTCAAAAACGCCTTAAGGTAATTGAGCGGATTACACAACGTATATCTGGGAAGATTACGTTTTTCAAAATATTCGTTGGCTGTATTTACGTAATTCTTGAGTTTTACAACATCAGTTGTACCAAAAACCTGATTAAGAAGCTCATCGGTTTTGGAGTTCTTCTTTTCGGTTGCAATTTTCTTGAGAGTAGTTTCGGTCTGAGTTTTAAGCTTGCTGATATAAACTTCTATGAGCCTTTCATTTGTTTTTGCGGCGGGTACCTTGTAATCAAGATTTTCCGTCGTATACGAGATGATGTCTTCAAAAATGTTTTCGGCTCTAAGAGAATTAAGTCTTGCAATTATTTTGTTCCAGAGACCGATTTGAACAAGGTCGACTGATTTGTAAGATTTAACGAATTTTATAAGAACATTCCAGTCTGTTTTGGGCGGAAGAGCCCATGCAACTGTCATAAAATCCTTGAGGTCGTCAATAACCGAAGTTGCTTTTACCGGAGCGAATACCGGTGTGGTGGAAAAATTACGTTCCTGCATTGACGGATCAAACTTTTTGAGAAGCATAAAAAAGTCAAACGAAACAAACGAAGTGAAAGTCATAAACTGGTTGTAAAGAATTTCAATCGCCGCCTGTTTTTGGCTGTCAAATCCGACAGACAGTGTTTCGATGTCTTTTTTTACTTCTGCATAAAGCTCCTTTACGCCGGTTTTTTCGGCACAGCCTGTAATATAGTCGTCCGAAAGCCGTGCAAGCGCTTCTTTCTGACCATCTGACATATAATATTCTATAATTGCGTTTTTAAGCACGTTTGATGTCTGCATGTTTGAAAACATCATCTGTGCAGGAGAAACAATCTTGTAAATATCATAAAACAGCTTTGCAAAAGGTGGCAAAACCTGTTTTGTCTGGAGCTTGTAAAATTTGTACTTAGATTTGGAAATCTGTTTGCCTACAAGTTTAAGAGCCCGTTTTTTCTTTGCCTCGGGATCTGAAGAAGCAAACATATCACCAAAAATTTTCTGTAAAAAGCCTTCGTCATTTTTCTTTTGTGTTGATGCCATAGAAATACTATCCAATCAAAAAGCTTATTCTGTCAATAAAGATAAAACCTTTGTCGGGCATCCTGCTACACACTCACCGCAGGCGATGCACTTTGTATAGTCTGTAACCGGAATACCGTCGACAAGTTTAATTGCGCCCTGTTTACATGTTCTTTCGCACTTTCCGCATTTAATACAGCCGCTTTTACACTGCTTTATAATGGAAGGTTTATTCTGTGAACGGTTTGAACACAGCGCAATAGAACCTTTTCTCTCGACAGGAATTTTTGCAAGCAGGTGCTGAGGGCATGTTTTTACACACATACCGCATCCTGTACACTTTTGCTTGTCTATTTCGGGCAGGCCGCTTTCTGCAATGTGAATTGCGTCAAACCGGCAGGCTTCAACGCAGTCGCCGAACCCGATGCAGCCCCATGCGCACATTTTTGTTCCGCCTATGCTCTGCTTTGCTCCGGCACAGGTTGAAATTCCGATATATTCGCCTTTAAGAACGGCATGTTCTTTGGAGCCCTGGCACGCAAGAATCGCTATCTGTTCTTCGGCGGAAGACTGAACTCCCATTATTTCCGCAAGTTTTTGCGCGGTCTGCTTGCCGCCGGCGGAACAGCCGTCTACGGAAGACTTGCCTTTGGCAACAGCCGCAGCGTATCCGTCACAACCTGGAAAACCGCAGCCGCCGCAGTTTGCACCGGGAAGAGCAGCACGGATTTTTCCCTGCAGAGGGTCTTCCTGAACATAAAATACTTTTTTGAAAAATCCCAATAGAAAACCGAGTACAAAAGCCAGAACAACGGCTACCAATGCTGTATATAGTATGATCATTTCCGTTCTCCTGTTATTTTATAAGTCCCGCAAAGCCTGAGAATGCGAGCGACAGCAATGATGCCGTTACAAAAAGAATCGGAGTTCCCTTGAGAAACTTGGGGACAGGTGAAATCTTTATCCTTTCCCTGATTCCTGACATAAGGAACATAGCAAGTAAAAATCCTCCGGCTGAACCGAAAGCATATACGATTGACTGAACGAATGAGTATTCCTTTTTTATGCAGTTCAGTGTTACGGCAAGAATAGCACAGTTTGTAGTGATAAGCGCAAGGTAAACACCCATTGAGCTGTACAGCGCCGGCGCGGATTTTTTAAGATAGAATTCTACCAGCTGAACCAAACTTGCAATAACAAGAATGAATGTCAGAGTCTGCAAAAACTGGAGTTCCAGCGGTGCCAGAATAAAGTGGTAAAGCGGATAGGTAACTACCGTTGCAAGAATCATTACAAAAGATGTGGCGATACCCATGCCGACTGCCTTGCCGGTGTCTGTAGTCATACCGATAAACGGACACAATGCCAGAAACTGAATGAGAACAACATTGTCAACCAGCATGGAAGAAAGAAAGATTTTCAGCAGCTCATTCATTTTGTTACCTCTTTTTTCATGGCAGCCTTAACAGCAATGCTTATTGCAATAAAAAGCCCGAATACAAAAAATCCTCCGGGAGCTTTTGTAAAAAATCCGATTGTGTATGCTTCGGGAATGATGCGGAACCTGAAAATTGTACCGCTTCCGAGAAGTTCCCTTATAAGCGAGATTCCGCACAGAACCCAGGTATAGCCGAGTCCCATGCCGAGACCGTCCAACAGTGCGTCAGACGGACAGTTCTTTGAGGCGAATGATTCCACACGTCCCATGATTATACAGTTTACAACAATAAGGGGAATAAAAACGCCCATCGCTTCGGAAAGAGCGGGTAGAAACGCCTGCATAAGCAAATCTACGATTGTTGTAAAAGAAGCAATAACGATGATAAAAACAGGAATTCGCACGGAATCGGGAATAAGTTTTCGGAACAGGCTTATAATCAGCTCGCTCATAACAAGAACAAACGTCATTGAAAGCCCCATGCTGATACCGTTAGCAAGTTCCTGTGTAACTGCGAGTGAGGAGCAAAGCCCTATCATGAGAACCAAAAGAGGGTTTTCGGCTAAAAGACCGTTTGTAAATATTTTCAGCTTTTGTTTCATCAGTTTGCCCCCGAAAAATAGTTTTTTGCAGTTGTAGAAGCTGTTTTTATAATGGCGGCAATTCCCTTTGACGAGAATGAAGCACCTGATATTGCCTCTACGTCCTGATTGACTTCAAAGGCGTCTGACCAGCTTTTGCCGGTGTACTGATCCATGTAGCCGTTGTCTTTTGCTTTCTGCCCGAATCCGGGTGAGTCCGAAAGTTCAATAAAGCTTGTGCCTGTAATTGAACCATTTATATCGATTCCTACAAGTATAACAGCGCTTTCGTAAGTAGGACCGGAAGCCTGAATTACGGCACCGAGTACGTTGTCACCGTCTTTTGCAAGATTGAACGAGTCTATGTGAATAGAAGAACCTGTTTCAAATTCTTCATCTACGGCTTCAAAAGCTGTTGCCTGCGGAAAAACCTGCTTCATTTTTTCAGCAGTTTCCTTTGCTTTAGGTCCCTCAATAAGGGGCAGCGTAAAACTGTTTACAAACGCAAGGGCTACACAGGCTACAAGGGCAAAAGAAGCAAGAACAAAACCGAGTTTAAGCATTTCTTTCATTTTGTTGCAGCTCCTTTTTTATTCGATGTATAGCCGTATTTTCGTTGTGTAAGTTTGTTAAGGAACGATACAATCGTGTTCATAATCAGAATACTGAACATAACGCCTTCGGGATAACCGCTGAAATGGCGGATAAGAGCTGTTATAAGCCCGCACCCGAAACCGAACAAAAGCCGTCCTTTTGCTGTTACAGGCGATGTTGCGTAATCTGTTGTCATGAAAACCGCACCAAAGCACAAACCGCCGGACATGAGCGCAAACAGCGGGTCACCGGAAAAAAGACCGTATGAGCCGGTAAAAGCCCATTCGTAAAGAACAGCCGTGGCAATCATAGCAACAGGAGCTCTCCAGTCAATAATCTTTGTTACAAGCAGAAAGATAAATGCAAGAAGAATAAGTGCTATACTTGATTCTCCGATACAGCCGGTGCGGTTACCCAGGAACATATCCAGATATGAAAAACCTTTCATTCCGCTTATAAGCGGTGTAGCTGTAGAAATAGCATCAAGTGGCGTAAAAGCTGTTATATGCCACTTTGCCATCGCGGCGGGAAAACTTACAAACAAAAACGCGCGGCCTGTAAGGGCAGGGTTAAAAACATTCGCACCGAGTCCGCCGAAAAATTCTTTTGCAACAACAATTGCAAAGAATGCGCCGAGTATAATCATCCATACAGGAACGGCGGGTGGCATAACAAGCGCGAGCAGCAAGCCCGTAACAACAGCCGAAAGGTCACCGCAACGGTTTTTTTGATGTGTCAGTTTTCTGAAAATAAATTCAAATCCAACGCAAGAAACTACAGAAACAAGTATTGTTATCAGCGCGGAAAGTCCGTACAGAACAACACCCGAAACACACACAGGCAGCAGGGCGATTATGACGCACAGCATTATTCGGGGTGTGGTAGCTTTATGTGAAATATGAGGACTTGATGAAAGATATATTTCGTTTTTATCAGAGGGAGCCATCAGTTGTTTCCTCCTTGTGCTTTTTGCGCCGCCGCTCTTGCTTTTAGCTGTTGTTTTCCTATGCGGATGCGCTGAACCAGCTTAATCTGTCCGTGGCAGACGTAGGCGCATGAACCACATTCAATGCAGTCCGAAAGACCGTATTTTACTGCCTCATCCAGGTTGTCAGCCTTGAGAGAGCGAATCATCATCACAGGCGCAAGACGACATGGACATGCGTTTATACATCGTCCGCAGCTGATGCATACATCTTCCTGTTGCAGGTTGAGTTCGTCTTTACCGAGAAAGAGGACAGCCGATGTGTTTTTTTGAACGGGAAAATTCGCTGTCATCATCGAATCGCCCATCATCGGACCGCCGGATATTATTTTACATACACCCGGCTTAAGCTGTATAACTTCGGGAATCAAATCTCCAACGAGTGTGCCGACCGGAACAAGCAGGTTTTTGGGCTGCTCGCACTGTCCGCCCGAAATAGTCAATCCTCTTTCGATGAGCGGCTTTCCCAGTCTGAAAGCGTCTGCAATTGCGGCGAGTGTACCGACGTTTTGGATAATGCAACCTGCATCAGCCGGAAGTTTACCGGCGGGAATTTCACGCTTTACGGCGGCTTTTACAAGCATTTTTTCACCGCCCTGAGGATACTTTGTTTTAACAATACAAAGTGTAATGCCGGAAAAACCTGATTCAGCAACGGCTTTTTCTAATGTTTCAACAAGATATTTTTTATTGTCTTCAATAACAATAATGCCTTTAGGCGCATTTGTAATTTTCATGCAGGCGGCAAGACCGTAAACGACGCTTTCTGCGTTTTCCTGCATGATTCTTTCGTCTATGGTAAGATACGGTTCACATTCCGCGCCGTTTGCAAGAACAAAATCTATTTTTTTGTCAGCAGGTGGATTAAGCTTTACATGAGTCGGAAAAGACGCGCCGCCCATACCGCAGATTCCTGCGTTGCGTATGCGTGCGATGGCTTCTTCTTTTGAACACTTGAACGGATCAAGCGGTTCCATGTATGCGGTTTTTTCGGTACCGTCGTCTTCAATCACAATACATGGTTGTTCCGTGTTTCCCGTTACAATGCGGGGCTCAATTTTTGTTACTTTGCCCGAAACAGAAGCATGTACCGGTGCAGAAATAAAAGCGTCAGAATCCGCTATAATCTGTCCTTTGGAAACAACATCCCCAACGGATACAAGCGGCTTGTTTGCGGCTCCACCCTGAGTAACGGGAATTACAACAGTTTTTGTGGATGGAAAAGCTTTTTCCATTTTACAACTGTTTGATAATTCCTTTTTTTCAGCCGGATAGATACCGCCCTTAAAGGTATATGTTCTCATATAGATTAATAATAGATTACTCTTGTTCAATGGTCAAGTTATTTCATTTTGTTTTAGCGCTTTTATTTCTATGTAGTATCAGAAAACTTCCCTATTGAATTGGTGATTCTATCCCTTATACTTGAGTAAAGCATTATGCTAAAAAAGATTTTAACGGCAGGTTGTTTTATGATTGAAAAAAAACCACTCATTACCCACATGTACACGGCAGATCCGTCTGTTCATGTTTTTAACGGTAAACTGTACATTTATCCGTCGCACGATTTGGATCTCGACATAGAATCCAATGACAACGGCGATCAGTATATGATGGAAGACTATCATGCTTTCAGGATGGAAGACATGACAAAGTCGCCCGTTGACTGCGGTGAAATTCTGAACGTAAAGAACGTAAAATGGGCAAAGATGCAGATGTGGGACTGTGACTGTGCCGAAAAAGACGGCAAGTATTATTTGTATTTTCCTGCCAGAGACAAGGACGGGATGTTCCGCTTTGGTGTAGCCGTTGCTGACAAGCCGGAAGGTCCTTTTATACCGGAAGACAACTACATGAAAGGCAGTTACAGTATAGACCTGTGCGCTTTTAAAGAAGATGACGGTTCTTACTACCTTACGTTCGGCGGCATTTGGGGTGGTCAGCTTGATCAGTACCGCAACAACGTTTGGAGTAAGGACAACAAAGAACCGGAAGGTGATGTTCCAGCCGTCTGTCCTAAGATTGTAAAACTTGCCGACAACATGAAAGAATTTGCTGAAGACCCCAAAGACCTTGTTATTGTTGATAAAGACGGACAGCCGTTAAAAGGCCGCGACCACAACCGCCGCTTTTTTGAAGCTTCGTGGCTTTTCAAAAAAGACGGCAAATACTATTTTACATATTCCACAGGCGACACGCACCTTTTGTGCTGGGCTGTTTCGGACAAGCTCCATGGTCCTTATTCCTATGGCGGTGTAATCCTGACCCCTGTTTTGGGTTGGACAACACACCATTCAATCGTGCAGTACAAGAACCAGTGGTACTTGTTTTATCACGACTGCGAGCTTTCAAAAGGCATAGACAACAAGCGCAATTTAAAGTTCTGCAAACTACAGTTTGATGCAGACGGCGGCATAGTACCGGTTGACGGCAGTATCAAATAGTATAAAACAAGCGTATCAAATCTAAAACCTATATTGCTTTTCCGCTTTACTTGCCTTATTCTTAGGTTTGATCATGAAATTTTTACAAACCGGCGACCTGCATTTGGGCAAGCTTTTTTATGAACGTTCTCTCATTCCTGACCAAAAAGATATGCTGTCACAGATTGTATGCGAGATAAAAAACGGTATTTCTTCCGGCTCTCCTTATCAGGCTTTGCTCATCTGCGGTGATGTTTACGATCGTTCTGTTCCGCCGGCGGAGGCAGTGGAACTGTTTTCGTCCTTTCTTGCCGACTTGCGGAACACTTCGCCCAATCTGCACATCCTGATAATCTCAGGAAACCATGATTCAGCAAACAGGCTTTCATATGCCGCTGAAATTTTGGATTACCAAAACATACACATACGTGCCTCGTTGGAAAAAATACAAACTCCAATTATTATAGAAGATACAGCGTTTTATATGCTGCCTTTCTGCAGGTCGGGTGCGGACGACCAACCATTGGAAGAAAAACTGATTAAAGATATTGCCGCATGTGCTTTTGGTGACGACAGGCAAGCCGTGCTTTTGGCGCACCTCTTTGCGAACGGTGCGGAAAAGTCCGATTCCGAACGTGGTGTTTGGGGAACTGCCGAACAAGTAAGCAAAACTGTTTTTGCGGACTTTACTTATACAGCCCTGGGGCATCTGCACAAATGCCAGAACGTTACCGGCAATGTGTGGTACTCAGGTTCACCACTTGCTTATTCCTTTGACGAAAGCTCAAACGCCAAATGCCTGCTGCAGGTAGAGCTTGAGCCGGGCAAAGAGCCGGCTGTTACAAAAATTCCCATTGACCCGCTGCACAAAGTTGTCAGACTTAGCGGTGCTTTTGTGGAGTTTTATGAAGGTGACAAATATTCTGAATACAAAGATGATTATGTCGAAATCAGCTGTACGGACACTACTATAGTAGAAAACCCTGTCCTTCTTTTGCGACCCCGCTTTGCAAACCTGCTTTCGTTCAGGCAGGAAAAAGCCGTAATAGAAGAAACTTCGTCCGATATGACGGCCCGGCGCAATTCCATATTTCAGGCAAAAGACAATATTCAGGAACATTTAAAACTGTTTTTGTCCGATTTGTATCAGCAGGAACCGCCGCAGGAAGAATTAGGGCTTTTTCAAACCCTGCTTGACGAAAAGGAAAAAGATGAAACCGCTTAGCTTAAAACTGAAAAATATAGGTGCATTTGCAGGCGAAGCCCAAATTGATTTTACACAGCTTAACGAGATTTTTCTTATCTGCGGCAAAACCGGTTCCGGCAAAACCACTATTTTGGACTCAATCTGCTACGCGCTTTACGGCAAACTGACAGGTGTGCGCAGCGACCATCTGCGTATGATGCGTTCGCAGTATGTGGCCGATGGCGAAGAAAGCTCCGTAATGTTTGAATTTTTGCTTGCCGGAGTAGAATACAGGGTTTTGCGTATCCTCCCTCAAAGCTACGAGAACCGGAACAAAAAGCTGGCCGAAAAGTCTGAGACTGTCAAACTTTTTAAGTGTGAGACCGGCAAATATAAGGAAATTCCCGGTAAAAAAACCGAGATAGACGAAAAAATCAAAAACCTTATAGGTCTTTCTCTCGAAGAATTTTCAAAAATAGTCCTTCTTCCACAGGGTGAATTCGCGGCATTTTTACAGCTTAATTCCAATGAGCGGGAACAGGCTTTGTCCAAGCTTTTTCCGGTTGACGACTACAAGGCAATAACGGAACTTGCCGTAAACAAAAGCAAATTTTACAGGCAGGAGTTGTCCGCAATCGAAAACCAGATAGCCATGTTCAAAACAGACTACGATGAACAGACCGCCGGCGAAAACCTGCAAAACCTTGTCGATGAGGAAAAACAACTTAACGAACAGAACGATTTACTCCGGCAGGAACTTATGACAGAATCTGCTGCTTTTGAAAGAGCCGATCATCTGAAGCGGCAGATAGAAGATTTTGAAGAAAACAAAAAAAAGCTGGCTGGGTTTGAGCAGGAAAAAGAACAGATAGAAGAAAAGCGCAGACGAGTATTAAAGGCTCATCTTGCCGAGACTGTAAAACCCTATTATGACAATGTCAGACTCTCTGAGCAAAAATTGCAGCAGAACAGTACCGCACTTGCCGAAAAAAAGGAACAGCTTGAACAGGTAAAAAACGAACGTCAGCAGCTTGATGCGCAAAAGCAGACAATTGCTGAGTTAAAAGAACATAATCCTGTCTTAAGCCTGCAAATACACAGCCTTGAACAGGCAAGGGAGCTTGTGCACAAAGAACAGGAGTTGCAAAACGCCTTTGAACATGAAACTTCGCTCCAGTGTGAAAAAAAAGACAATTTGCAACGGTTGGCGCAAACGTTTGCCACTGCAGAGGACGAAGTACAAAGAATAAAAGATTCGGTTTCGCCGGAGAACCTGGAATTGCTTCTGAGTGCCGACAACGAGGCGGATCGTGCGCTTCAAACCGCAAAAGAACAGGACAAACAGTTTAAATCATATTCTGTCACAAGCTCACGGCTTGGAGAAGTGGAGGATTCTCTTCAAAAGCACGGTCAAAAAGTGGCTGAGCTTCAAAAACAGATAACTATGCTCCGTCAGGAAACAGAAATGCTCGAAAAGCAAAAACAGTTTGAGCAGCAAAATCAGGCGGCCGTGGTTCTTGCAAAACAACTGGAAGAAGGCAAGCCCTGTCCGGTATGCGGCTCGATACATCACCCAAGTCCGGCTGCAATGCTTTCTTCGCTAACTTCCGACGAGCTGATAGCCGCAAAAAAGCAGCTGTTGGAAGGTGTTACGCAGGACAACGCCGAGACCGAAAAAAAGATTTCGTCATTGCTTGCCCAAAAGGAAAGTCTGCAAGAGGCTCTCAAGGACATGCCTCAGTTTGTGGATTTTGACCCAGCCGCGGAACTTGCAAAAGCCGCCGCAAAACGCCAGCAGACAAAAAATGCTTATGACGAAGCAAAAAGACTATCAAACAGCCTTGGACAAAAGGAAAAATCCCTTTTTCAGCTTAAAAATACCATTGATGCAGTCAAAGACGAGCTTGCACAGCTTGCTGCGACAATACAGGGAATAATGAGCCAAAAACAGGCTGTTTCGGAACAACTCTCATCTCTGCTCAAAAACAGCGGAGTTGCAGGCTGTGATACAAGTGGCATAGTTGATGAACAGATACAAAGTCTTAAGTCGCAGTTTGAGGCCAACGAAAACACCATAAACAACTATGAGATGCAGCTTTCCGAAAACCAAAAGCAATGCGCAGCATTTGAGGGCGAATATGGCTCGTTAGGTCGTCAGCAGCAGCTTTTTGCTCTGGAGGCCGAAAACTGTAAAAGCGAACTTTCTGCAAAACTTGCAGAAACGGCTTTTGATTCTGTTGATGAGATGCTTGATTGCTGTCTTGAACCGCAGATTTCCGGTACTCTTAGTGCGGAAGTGGAAGAATGGGATTCGGAATATACAGCGGTTAAAGCGCTTGTATCGTCCGTTCCTGCCGGAATTGCGGATGCGGTTGTTCCCGATACAACTCAAATAGAACAAAACATAGAGAACATAAAGCAGCGGATGAGTATACTTAACGACCGGCTGCAAGCGGTTGCGGCACAAAAACAGAGCCTTGCAGACAAAGCATCCGGGCTTGCCAAGCTGGAGGAGCAGCGCAGACAGCTTTCGCAGGAAAGCCAATATTATTGCAAACTTGCCGATGACCTTTCCGGCAAAAACCCTTTGGGACTGCGCTTTGAATCCTGGATTTTGGGTGTTTATCTTGAAGAAGTAACCATTTTTGCAAGCCGTCGACTTGAGCGCATTTCCGACGGCAGATACAGGCTTTTGCTAAAAACCTCTCCAGGCAGTGGCCGCCAGCGCTATTCGGGGCTTGATTTGGAAATTTTTGATGCCTATACCGGCAAAAAACGCCCGTGCGAAACACTATCCGGCGGCGAAACCTTTTTGGCATCACTGAGCCTCGCGCTCGCGCTTACCGATGTTGTGCAGAGCAAAAGCGGCGGCATACAGCTTGATTCGTTGTTCATTGACGAGGGATTCGGTTCACTTGATGATGCCGCGCTTGAAAAAGCTTTGTCTATTCTTGATGAAATACGCGAAACCAGAATGATTGGACTAATCTCGCACGTAGGCGAACTTGAATCGCGTATCTCTTCGAGGATAGAAGTAATTAAAAGTCAGAATGGATCCAGAATATCCATCAAACGGAACTAGTGCCGTTTTTGTCCGCAAGTACGGAAAGCTGCTGCACGGTTCTTTTTTGCTGGCGGAAAGAATTGCGTTCCCAAAACACGCCGTCGCTGTAGCCCTGTATCTGGCGGTCTTTGTCGGCATTTAAAAGCCGCTGTTCCGCCCACAGACAGTATTCGGTGTTCTGGTCAATGCCGCAGTAGCGTCTTCCCAGTTTTTTTGCGACAACACTCGCTGTTCCACTGCCGAGGAAAGGGTCAAAAACAACATCGTTTTCCTTTGAAGACGCAAGTATGAGCTTGGCATAGAGTTTTTCGGGCTTTTGCGTCGGATGGTCAGTGTTCTCCGGCATTGACCAGAACGGAACGCTTATGTCGTCCCAAAAATTGGACGGGTAGGTAAGCCTGTAATTGCCTTCATCCGTTTTGTTCCAGTCCTTTGGAGTGCCGTCAACTTTGTACGGGGCGAGAACTTTTCTTTTCATTTTAACCGCGTCAACGTTAAAGTAATAGTTCTTTGTGTCATTAACGGCAAACAGAATATCTTCCATTGAGTTTTTCCAGTTGTTCTTTGAACCCCTGCCTTTTTCGCGCTGCCAGGTTATGCGGTTTATGATAGTCATGTGTTTTTCGAGAATCTGCTGCATCAGGGGAATGCACCGCCAGTCGCCGCAGAGGTAAAGCGAACCTGTTGGCTTTAATTTGGCGCATACTGCTGGAAGCCAGCTTTCAAGATAGTCGGTGTAGTTTTTGTCGGACATTGCGCTGAATCTGTTGCCGTTAAAATCTTTGTTCAGGTTGTAGGGCGGGTCGATTATAATCAGGTCAGCAAACTGGTTTGGAATGAGCGGCAGCACATCCTGAAGCGAAGCATTAATTGTCCGGTTGATAAATGGCGTGCCGTTTTGTAAATCATGCAGGGATAAAAGCCGCTGTTTGAGAATGGGAATATTTTGCGGTTCCAGTGTGAGTGTTTTGTTTTTTTGTGACCTGACATTTGCGCTCATGTGGAGATTATAGCATAAACAAACGGACATAGCCACAAATGCATAGACAAAAAAAAGCTGCCCGTTTTGGGCAGCTTTTTTTAACAAATCCTAATTAACAATCTTAGGATTAGTTATCAGCCTTGATAGCGTTAGCAGCTGTACGTCCAGATACAAAGATCTCAACGATAGCGTTACCACCAAGACGGTTACCAGCGTGGATACCACCGGTAACTTCACCAGCAGCATAAAGACCTTTGATAATGTTTCCGCTCTTGTCAAGAACGTGGCGACTTGTGTCAACTTTAAGACCACCCATTGTGTGGTGTGTTGACGGAGCCATGATTCTTATCTTGAGAGGTACGCCTTCAAGCTTGTAAGTAGAAAGGTCATAAGAACCGTCTGCTTTCTTCTCTGCATCACCAATAAGAGCTGCCCAACCGGTCTTGTTGATTGGCAGACTGCTTTCTTTACCTGTGATAAGAGCTTTATCGTAATCGATAATTTCCTGCTTTACGACTGCTGGATCAGCTGTAATACCAAGCTGTTTGAAGAGGTCGCCGAGCTGGTCAATTGTGCGCTCATACTGTCTCCATTCAACATCGGTCTTCCAAGCGTCTGTTCCCGGTGTTCCATAAGGATATGGACCCTGAATTGGCTGCTTGCTGTTTGCGATTTCGAT
>JAEEQG010000101.1 GCA_016285185.1 Spirochaetota bacterium | reverse complement strand
CGGTTATTAGTTTTCAGCTTTAAGTGAAGATGATTTTGTTTTTACCTTTGAATAACCCCAGGCAAGAAGTGTTCCTACAACAGCTACAACTATAACGTTTGCAACAAAAGCGGCTGCACCCTGTGCAAAAACTTTGTTTGCAGGTTCTTTGTAGATAAGAATGTCAAGAACAGGTGCGCACAAAACCCATGCTGCAGCGTTTGCTACAATCTGGACAACGTTAAAAAGCAGAATTGATTTTGTATTGAATCCACCTTTTTCGATAGCATATTTTGATGCAAAAAGACCTACCAAAAGACCGAAAAGTCCGTCGGGGAATACCCAGCTCCACCAGATTCCGCCGTAAAACAGTGCGTCGCCGAGAGCATGTCCGATAATACCAATTGCAAGTCCTGCTATAGGACCGAATACTGCCGCAAAAAATGCGAGAACAGCTGCACGTATTTGCAGTGCTGTGTTTGGAATAAAGCCAAGTGGAATCTGTACTGTTGTCAGTGCAATAAAAAGTGCAGATCCGATACCGATTGCAACTACCAGTCTGATAATTGATGTACTTTTATTTGCCATAAGTAAATTACCTCACTTAAAAAAATGATAACATAAAAAAAGATAATATGCTATTAAAAGTTTTCAAAGCAGTAAAGAAACCGGTGTTTTTACCGATAATAAATATGTCGGGTAAACAAATCCCCTCCCACCCATTGTTTATCCGACTGCCTGATGGGCATGGCCGGTGCAGAACCGGCCTTTTTTCGTTTAAACAACCTCTTGTCTTTTAAAGTGAAGGAAAACAATCAATTATCAAAATAAATCGACTGCTCTCGCATAATTTTGTTCCGCAAAACAGCTTCAACCTGCGGTTTCAGAATGTTTTGCGTCCCAAAATTATGCTGCGCAGTCGGCTTGTTTTATTTGTCTCAATTTTCAAAAGACAAATATGATTAAACCAAAAAATATCCGGCGGGACGTAGGAAAAACAGCAAGAAGGGAGCCCTATGGGAAGTTCTCTTGCTGTTTTTCCGTCGCTGGGACCCGCCGGATAAATATTTGAATTTAATAACTATTTGAAATATTGATTAATTATTTGTTATTAGAAACTTTAGGTCTTTGCGTTTGTTATATATTTGCAGTATATTATTCTAGAGGTGAATATGAGACTATACAGTAAAAACCAGCTTTTTACGGCTGTAGCTGTTACTGCGCTTGTTGTTGCGGCAGTCTGTGCGATTACTTTTTTTGCAGTAATTAAAAAGAATAATGATGAACTAATTTTAACACATAACAATAACGAAAATGAGCTTGTTTCAGAAACTTCATCCGAAAACGGTGATTTTCAGTTCCAGACAAGCATTCGCTCAGACATTTTCCCGGCTAAAAATATTGAAGGCTACACTCAGGACGAGTTACAGAACATTACTGTTTACGAAAAATGCCAGGACGCGGTAGTAAACATTACGACCGAAGTTATGTCCATCAACTGGTTTTTGGAACCAGTGCCTCAGGAAGGCGGATCCGGTTCCGGTGCCATCATAGACAAGCGCGGTTATGTTGTAACAAACACACACGTTATTCAGGACGCATACCGCATTTACATTTCGCTGTCCGACGGCACACAGTATGAGGGCAAGGTTATAGGCTCAGATTCAGCAAGCGACATAGCCGTTGTAAAATTCACTCCGCCTGAGAACATGGAACTTTCTACCATCTCATTCGGCGATTCTTCAAACCTCAAAGTAGGGCAGAAAGTAATCGCAATCGGCAATCCGTTCGGTTTTGAACGCACAATGACCACAGGTATTGTTTCAGGTTTGGGACGCCCTATCCAGACTTCAAACAGAACAATAATCAGAGATATGATACAGACCGACACGGCAATCAACCCCGGCAATTCGGGCGGACCTCTGCTTGATACACAGGGCAGAATGATTGGCATAAACACGATGATTTATTCAACATCCGGCAGTTCCGCAGGTATCGGTTTTGCCGTTCCTATAAACACAGCAAGCCGTGTTGTTTCGGAGCTTATTCAGTACGGTACTGTAAAGCGCGGAAGCATTGACGCGAGCTTTGTTCAGCTCAACAGTTCAATCGCAAACTATGCAAAGATTTCTGTTTCGTCAGGCTTGATGGTCTCGCAGGTTGTTAAAAACGGAAATGCCGACAAAGCCGGACTCCGCGGCGGTACCGAAGCCGTGCGCTACGGTTCAAACAGAAGCAGTCAGGTTATTTACATAGGCGGCGACGTTATTACAGCCATAGACGGAATAAGTGTTGCTTCACTTGCGGACTATTATTCCGCGCTCGAAAGCAAAAAGCCCGGCGATACTGTTGTTGTAACGATTATACGCGGCAAGCAGACAAGCAACATCAAAATCAAACTTACTGATTCAAACTAAAGGGCTTGTTCATGGCTGCAGACAGACACGTAAATTTCTTTGCATTGCAAAAGGCCTGCGAAAAACCGGAATGTCCGCTTTGTACGATTATAAACGAAAGAATTGACCGCTATATTGACGGAATGCTTTTTGAGCATATTTCGGACAGAACGTTCAGGGCGCAGTACAGAGAAGCAGGCGGATTCTGCAATACACATGCGGAAACTCTGCTTTCGTACAGAGACGGGCTTGCAGTTGCAATTCTCGGTCGCGATACTTTGGAAGATTATCTTGCGGACTTTAAAAAGAAAAAGCTGCGCAAGCGCAAGAGTATGTGCCCTGCATGTGTTGAGCGTATGAGAATAGAAAAGGAATTTCTCACATTTATTGCCGAAGCTGACAAAACTGAAGAAGGTGAGGGCGAGAACCTGCCCGACTTTTTTACCAAATCTGACGGACTTTGCCTGCAGCATTATGCAATGATGTTTAAGTATGTAAAGCGTATTCCAAAGTGGTTGTCCGATTTTCAGGAAACAAAGTTTGCTTCTCTCAACGAGCGGGTAAAACGCTTTATAGAGTTTTCAGCCTGGGGACGTCAGCAGGATTTTGCAACACTCAGTGCCCAGGACAAGATTGTGTGGAAAGAACTTGCATCTGTTCTGCGCGGACAGGTAAAGTAGAACAGCTGCATCCTAATTAGCATAATAACTTTGTGTAACGCTTGTAATAAGAAAGTATAGCATAGAAATCAATTAATGTAATAAATTTTCCACGATATGCGGATATTACATTATTGTTGCCCAAGTCACGAAAAAATTACACTAATGCCGTTTCTTTGACTCACTACCATAGGTTTGCTGGATATTTGCTGCAGTAAGTTGCCCAATATTTTGAACAAATGTAGATCCATCATATTGATCCCAGTTATTAGTTCCGTTATCAATAACTGTTACAAGGTTGATACAACTAGTAAATGCTTGACCACAAATCTTTGTCAAAGTAGACGGAAGCGTAACGCTCTTAAGGTTATTAGTGTGTGTGTCATCTTGGAATGCTTGATATTCAATTTCTGTTACTCCCTCTGGTATAACAATATCAACAAGATAAGTAACTGCACCAGGAATAAAACCAAAGTAATTTATCTTAGTTAGGTTATTTCCATTGCTTGCCAAAGTAAGATTGACATATAAACCTTTCGAAGCTATAGCAGAAGCAATAGTACTAAGATTACTATTAGTTGCGTTGGCAACCGTTATGTTCAAAGGAGTGCTTAGATCGTTGCTTGTAAAGTTATCAAGATATTCTGACAGATGAGCAGCAGATACTTGGTTCTCGACAGTAATGTTCAGGTTTGTGCTGGTTGCGGTCAGGGTGTTACCACCACTGCTGTAGGTAGCTGTTACAGATACAGTTGCTGTTCCACTCTTGCCTACCATGGATTTGATGGTTGCGGTGTCACCGCTGGTTGTATTAGTAGTGATTGCGCCTGGCCCGGAAGGTGATATAGTCCATGTATAAGTCGGTGTACCCGGAAAGTTGGTTGGTGTTGCTTTCAATACAACAGATTCGCCGAATACCAGGGATGTTCTGTCGCCGCTTGTAACACTTAAAGCCACTGAGAGTGGAAGCCACTTAGCATACAGCGTCAGGTTTGACGTAATCGACGTACTTGTAAAATTAAATTGCGTTGCAGAAAGCGTTGCACCACCATCGTTTGACGTATACCAACCGCCGAATGTTGCGCCATTCTTTGATGGTGATGTTGTCGGAGCAGAAATCTTATTGCCATAAAGCACAGGAACAGATGCAGGAGCATTAGTGCCGCCATTAGCATTAAATGTAACAGTAAGCGTCGGTCTGTCTATCTGAACATACACCTCTTTTGTAGCATATTGGTTTGCAGAGTCGTTTTCTGCTGCGGTAGTTGTAGCTGTGCCCGGCACAATATCAATTATCTTCAGCAAAATCGGAGTTGTTGGCACGGAATTTGGGTCAATGCCACTCGAAATTTCAGCCGCAAAAGAAGTGCCTGAACCAGTTACACCCACAAAACCGGTTGTACCAGCTCTTATTCTTATGTCACCAACCTTATCAGTTATGCCGATATTTATTTTCTGTTCTGTAGCCGTTCCACCTAATTTAAGATGATATGGATTTGCATAAGTTCCGTCTTGACCACTGATTGTTGTATCACCACCCGAAATTGTGGCTGTAAAGTTAAGCTTAGCCTGTAATGTAATATTTCGCGAGGTGAAATTACTGCTGTTCAGTGTTACTGTATCGGTTGTCTTGTAAGTATTGCCACCAGTTGATGTGTCTTTATATGCAACAATCTGCCTTGGTGACGGATCTGAAACAACACTTGCAAGCGAAGCCATATTTAAAGTTGAACCTGCATCAAATTCATTTGGAGAAAGAACTCCGGCAGCAGTGCTATTAGGATTGAGTATATTAACCTTGTACTTGTTCTTGAGCGTAAAAGTTTTTATTTGTTCATCGTAGGTACTTCCGTTGTAGCTACCGGTGTCTCTTATGGTTATGGAAGCAGCTCTGTCATCATTAAACCAGACAAATGAACTGCCGTCTACCTTAATAGTTATATCTGAGGTGTATGTAAGCGGATTTGAAGTAACTAATGCGGGGAGTGAAGCCTGTAAAACATCAGAATCATTCAATATTATGGTAAACGGACCTGTTCCGCTAGTAATAGTTAGTGTTGTAGTATCAACATTAGTAATATCGGTACTTGCTGTAAGTTCTGTTTTGTTGGAAGTTGCAGTAAAGGTAGAAAATTCCGCATTAAGTGCTACATCGCCCTGCATACCGGTAATAAAGCTGCCGTATAACTGGTTGTTGCCGGCACATCTCCAGCCCGCCATGTTTGACGTGGTCTGCGCTGAAAGGTTTATTCCGTCATCCTTATAGAAAGATATTGTTACAGGGAAATTTGTTGTATCACGGCTGTTTGTAAGGGTTGCCTTGTACTGGTGTTCAAATTTATCAACACCTGATGAAGTTTTTGAGACTCGCGCATAACGCGGATTTGTATCTCCGGCAACAAAAAACTGAAGTGTAAAAACGCCTTCGGGCTGGCTTGGATTATCCCTTATTACCTGTATTAGGTCGTTAATCTGATCTTTTGTATAGCTGTTTCCGTTATAAACATAGTTTGTTACTACAATCGGTGTGCCGCCTGTAGTATTTACGCCGTTACCGCCTGTACCACTGCCGTTGCCGTTACCGCCCCAGCCTGTGGGATTATGCGTCGTGTATTCACTCGCAGGAATGCTCATACCGCCCGCGCCACCGCCGGCTCCACCACCGCATGTAGTAAGGGACAGTATCAAGCATAAACAAAAAACTGTTATTGCGATTATTTTTGAGAACAGAATCAGTTTTTTCGTGCGCATTTCCCCAAATAACGACATATTATAGAACATTTTATAACATAGCCGGTTATTTTTCAACAAGGACATCAGACTCCTGTGATGAAGGCGGAGTGGTATTTTTTGCGCAAAATGCTATAATGAGAATATGAAGTCTGTTGAACTACTTGCTCCTGCCGGTGATGCCGCTTGTTTTAAAACCGCCGTTGCCGCCGGTGCAAATGCCATATACTGCGGTCTTGAACGATTCAGCGCAAGAACGCGCGCACATAACCTTACCGTAAAAGAACTGCAGGAACTTATTCCTCTTGTACGTAAAGCTGATGTTAAAGTCTATATCACAGTCAACACTCTTCTTTTAGACAACGAAATTCAGGATGCGCTTAATCTGATTAAAGATGCCGTGTGTGCAGGCGTTGACGCCCTTATTATTCAGGATCTGGGGCTTCTTTACGCGGTCAGGCAGAACTTTGCAGGATTTGTTGATATACACGCTTCCACGCAGATGACCACGCACAACACAATGCAGTGTGAGTTCCTTTCGCTGTGCGGAGTAACGCAGGTGAATCTTTCACGGGAACTTGACCTTTCGCACATTAAGCAGCTTTCTGACTGTCTCTCCAAACACGGCATAAAGACCGAGGTTTTTATTCACGGCGCATTCTGCCTGTCTTTTTCCGGTCAGTGTTACATGAGCGGAATACTTTACGGTGAGCACGGCAACAGAGGCTCGTGTATACAGCCTTGCAGGCGCGCATATTCCGCAGACGGAGGAGCAGCTTTTCAGCCGTTCAATCTCAAGGACAACAACGCCTTTGCCCACGCCGCTGAACTTTTGCAGGCTGGTGCAGACAGCCTCAAGATAGAAGGGCGGATAAAAGATTCGGAATACGTCTGGACAGTTACAAATGCATGGAGAGAACAGCTTGCCCTGATTGAAAGCGGCAAACAGCCTCTTTCCAATTCTCCCGTTCTTGCCCGTATCGTGAACCGTCAGTACACGGCGGGCTATCTTGAAAGCAGAATCGGTGCCCAAATGTTTTCGGAAGGCTCAAAGGATTTTTCGCAGAAAGAAAACGGCACGGTTGCCTCGTACCATGCGGACGGGGCGGAACTTTGCGTTAGGAACGGTTCTCTTTTGCCGCAGGATTCTGTCACAATAAAAACAAAAAACGGTGATTTTGTTTGTACAGCCGTTGTTACAGACGTTGCGCGCAAACAGGACGGAATCAGCGTTTGCAAAGTCCTCATAACAGGAAAGCTTGCATCAAAAATAGAAAAAGGGCAGGTGGTTTATTCCCGGACGCCGGTCATAACAGAGGCGCAGCTGAAAAAGGAATGTGAAAAGCTTGAACCGGCAAAAATACCGCTTTCAATAGCTGTGAGCGGAAAACTGGGGCAAAATCTCAAAGCGGTGTTTACAACCGCGGACGGAAAAGCGGTTGAAGTGCAGTCAGAAAGCGTGCTTTCTGCGGCAGTTTCCAAAGGTCTTGATGAAGATTTGTTGCGCGAAAAGCTCGGTAAGCTTGGTGGTACGGGATTTGTTGCGGAGAGCGTATGCTTTGCGGGCGGCAAAGGCGAAAAACTGTTTATTCCTGTTTCGCAGCTCAACGAAATGAGGCAAAAAGCCGTTTCTGAGCTTTTGCAGGGCGGAAGAGCCCAAAAACTTGCGGAACTCACAGTGAATGTGCCGGAATTTGATGATGAAAAAAAGCCTGTTAAACAACCAAAGATTGCCTTTATTACGGATTCGGTGCAGTTTGCGGCTGAACTTGCGGGGCAGGGGAGAACGGTTGTTTTGCAGCTTTCGCTTGATTGGCAAAAGATTCCCGCAAGTTTTTTTGTCAAAAACCCTGATCTAATTCCGCTTTTTCCGGCAATTCTTTTTGAAGAGGATTTGTCACAGGCTGAAAAACTCGTTGAAGTTATTGTGGCACAAAACGCCGAACCCCGTATCTGGTGCGAAAATTCAGGGCTGGCTCTGTTCGCTTTCCGGCATGGCGCACATCTTATTCTCGGTTCAAGACTGAATATAACGAATTCCTGCTCACTGCATTATTATAACGAGCTTCTTAATGCGGATGCGGTTGTTCCTTCTGCGGAACTTGCGCCGGAATACGTTGCGAATCTCTCTGTCCCAGAAAACTGTGAGCTGTGGTATCCGCTTTATACACACCAAATTCTTATGGAAAGCCGACAATGCCTTTTGCGCCGTGCCACCGGCTGCAAAAAAACGCGGATGGACAAAGATTGCGCAATGTGCGGAAAAAGCATGGTTTTAACAGGCACTCAACACGAGCGTGTGAGAGCCGTAAACAGACCCGGCTTTTATTCCGCGCTTCAGACAGAACACATACTTTCCAACAGCGGACTTGTTCAGCAGCTTAAAGACAAAATCTCAACATGGACGGTAGATTTAACGAATCCTGCCGGCGAATACGACAAAAAACAGCTTGCTCACGCTGCCGCAAACGCCGAATCCTTTCTGCAAAAACTTTTATCCGGTGATACTGATAAAGAATTGTTCCCTGCTGTTACACAGAACAGCAGGTTTATAAAAGCGTAACTACTACCACTTGAAAGCGTAAATTGTTGTGGAAACGAACTCTTCGCCCGGTTTGAGTATGCAGGACGGAAAGTCCTTTTTGTTCGGGCTGTCGGGGAAAGCCTGTGTTTCAAGACACATACCTGTGTTGGCATGATAAACCTGACCCCAGCGGCCCGGTTCGTCGTTAAGTGAGTTTCCTGCATAGAACTGAACACCCGGCTGATCGGTGTAAACGCTCATGCTTCTGCCGCTTGTGGGTTCGTATACTTCAGCACACAGAGAAACTTCTTTTCCGCCTTTTTTGTTCAGGTTAAAGTTGTGGTCGTAACCGCCCTTTACCTTGTCAAAATCCTGACCTACAGGCTTGCGCTTTTTAAAATCAAACGGAGTGCCTGCAACGTCAATCTTTTTTCCGGTAGGAATCAGCTTGTCGTCAACTTCAAGGTAAGAATCCGCGTCAATCATCAGTTCATGACCAAAAATAGTATTCTTTGTGTTTCCTGTCAGATTGAAATAGCTGTGGTTTGTAAAGTTAATCGGAGTATCCTTGTCGGTTACAGCCTGATAGTGAATAATAATCTCATTCTTGTTTGTAAGAAGATAGGTTACTTCGATATCAACGTTGCCCGGG
>JAEEQG010000100.1 GCA_016285185.1 Spirochaetota bacterium | reverse complement strand
GTATAGAAGACGACATGGAAACGGCAATTATGAACCATGAGTTTCAGGTGTATCTGCAGCCAAAATATTCAACGAAGGGCGAGAAGCTTGCGGCGGCGGAAGCGCTTGTACGGTGGATTCATCCAAAGCTTGGATTCGTTAATCCGGGAAAATTCATTCCGATTTTTGAGCAGAACGGCTTTATTATTCAGCTTGACGATTATATGCTTACCGCGGTTGCAAAGCTGCAGTCTAAGTGGCTTTCGGAAGGAAAAAAGCTTGTGCCTGTTTCGGTAAATGTTTCGCGCGCGCATTTTACCTGTGATGATTTGGCGGAACATATCTGCCGGATTATTGACAAATACAAGGTTCCGCATGAGTATATCGAGCTTGAACTAACCGAAAGCGCCTTTTTTGATGACAAGGAAGTGCTTTTAAAAACAGTAAGGCAGCTTAAGTCCTACGGCTTTAAGGTTTCGATGGATGACTTCGGAGCGGGATATTCTTCTTTGAATTCGCTTAAAGAACTTCCGCTTGATATTATCAAGCTGGATGCGGAGTTCTTCCGCAGTGTTGATGACTTGACGCGTTCAAACCTTATCGTTGGTGATACAATTTCGCTTGCTAAAAAGCTTGGAATGCAGATTGTCGCGGAAGGTATAGAAACACGTGAACAGGTTGATTTTCTTGCAAAACAGCACTGCGACTTGATTCAGGGCTTTTATTTTTCAAAACCGCTGCCGGTCAGCGAGTTTGAACAGCGCGCTTACGGTGTTTAGACACGAATCAGGAATTACTGGTTATTTGTAGAATTCGGACCTAATCTGTTCTGTACCTTTTATCAGGTCGTATAAAAAGCGGCAGTACGGGGTCGGAATCCCGTGTTTTTCGCCCAGTTTTATTATTGTGCCGGTAAAAAAATCGTTTTCTGTAAGGCGTCCCGCTTCCACATCCTGCAACATGGAACACTTGCCTGTGGGGATGTAGCTCAGTGTCAGGTCAATGTCTTTTTGCAAAAGGTCTTCTGTTAGCGGAATTCCTTCCGCATTTGCAACCTTTATTGTTTCCTGTCCGATTTTCATTACGGAGTTTTTCATCGCTTCAAATTTAAAACCGCCGTACGGTGAGCGCGTGATTGCACCCAGAGAGTTGAACACAACGTTTATAAGGAATTTTTTCCACATTTCAAGCTGAATGTTCTCTGGAATTTGGCAGCTGATTCCGGCACGGCTAAAAAGCTGTTCAACCGCGCATATTCTTGAGCTGCGGGTGTTGTCTTTTTCGCCGAATACTATTGTTCCGTTACTTGTGCATGAAATGTTTCCGTTCAAATTTATGGACGTTATGCTGATTATAAAACCGTAGAGAGTTTTTTCGGCGCCGTATGTTTTTTCTATTTCCCTTTCGGACTGGATTCCGTTAAGCAGCGACAGAATCATTGTTTTGTCTGTTACAGCGTTTTTTATCTGCTCTAATGCCTCATCTATATGTAGGTTTTTGGTCGCTATTATAACCAAATCTGCCGGTTTCAGTTCGTCCGGTGTTACAAGATTAAAAGACTGACGCTTATTGTTTATGAAAATTCCGTTATGTTCGTAACGCTTTTTCCGTTCAGAGTCTGCAACACAGCAAAAGTTCACGTCTTTAAGTGTATTCAGTTGTGAGGCAACAACGGCGCCAACCGCGCCAAGCCCGATCAGTGCTATGTTTTTTATTGGTTCCATATTCGAATTCTTAGTCTTCAAGCAGTTTGAGAAGTTCTTCCCGTGATGCGTAACCAACCGATGTTCTTACAACTTTGCCATTTTTGATTACAGCCAAAAACGGAATGCTGCTTATGCCGAACTGCATTGCCAAAGCTTCCTGCTCGTCTACGTTAACTTTACCGACTTTTACCTTGCCGTCAAGTTCTTCCGCCAAATCAGCGATAACCGGAGACAGCATCTGACACGGACCGCACCAGGTTGCCCAAAAATCCAGCAATACCGGTTTGTCGCTTTTGAGAACTTCGTTTTCGTAGTTTTCGCCTGTGATTTTAATTTCTGCCATATAATTTCTCCTTATACTTTTTAATATCCTATATAATAAGTATACGAATAGTTACAGCAAAAAGGCAAGTAATTGAGATTGTGAACAGTTGGAATTTTAGATCAGATTTCCTGTGTAAGGGTCTATTTCAATAAAATCGTATGTTTTTTTCAGCAAATCAAAGCAGGTATCACACAAGAGTTCGTAAATCTTGGGCTGAATACGGTTTTTGAGGTTCGGGTCAAGACCCAGCTGTCCGTTTGGCAAAACAAACGCAAAAACATAAAGTATTC
>JAEEQG010000007.1 GCA_016285185.1 Spirochaetota bacterium | reverse complement strand
GGTGGTGTTCCTGTCACAGCATTTGATGTCGGCGGAACAAAAGATATTATAGAACATAAAATCAACGGTTATCTTGCAAAGCCGTATGAGGTGGATGATTTGCTTGTAGTTGTGGAATACTGCATTAGAAATTATGCGGAGTTGTCAGAGAATTGCCATAAGAAAGCAGCACAAGATTTTGATAATGACAGAATTATCAAGCAGCATCTTGAAGTTTATGAAACAATTTTATCAAAAAAGGAATAAATACAATGAATATAACAGTAGCAGGAACCGGGTATGTCGGGCTTTCCAATTCCATTATTCTCGCTCAACATAATAACGTTGTTGCATTGGATTTGATTCAAGAAAAAGTTGACTTAATAAACAACAAAAAATCTCCAATTGTTGATGCTGAGATAGAAGATTACCTTGTAAACAAACCGCTTCATCTTATCGCAACAACAGATTTGTCAGTTGCATACAAAGCACCTGACTTTGTCATAATTGCTACACCTACTGATTATGATACGGAGAAAAACTATTTTAATACCTCATCCGTTGAATCTGTTATCTGTGAAGTAGAAAAACGCTGTCCTGCAGCTGCAATTGTAATCAAATCAACCATACCGGTAGGTTTTACCGAAAAAATGAGGAAAGAACACCCTACTCTTTCTATCATGTTTTCACCGGAGTTTTTGCGGGAAGGTAAAGCACTGTATGATAACCTCTATCCTTCCAGAATCATTGTAGGTGACACAAATGACAAGGCAAAAACCTTTGCAGAACTATTGCAGCAGGGAGCAATAAAAAAAGATATCCCTACCCTTTTTATGCATTCAACCGAGGCAGAAGCCGTTAAGCTTTTTTCAAACACATATCTTGCATTGCGTGTAGCATATTTTAACGAACTTGATACTTATGCGGAACTTCGTAATCTCAATACCAAATCAATAATTGACGGTGTTTGCCTGGATCCTAGAATCGGCGCACATTACAACAATCCTTCTTTTGGATATGGTGGTTATTGTCTGCCAAAGGATACAAAACAACTCAAAGCAAACTACCGTGATGTTCCAGAAAACCTAATTTCTGCAATAGTTGATTCCAATGCAACCCGTATGGAACACATAGCAGATATGATTCTTGCCCGTAAACCGCAAAAAGTCGGTATTTACAGACTCACGATGAAATCCGGCAGTGACAACTTTCGCCAGAGTGCAATTCAGGAAATTATGAAAAAACTTCTTGCAAATGGAATCAAACTTGAAATCTATGAACCGTCATTAAAAGACAGTGTTTTTAACAGTATAAATGTTCAAAAAAATATGGACAAATTCAAGACCGAATGTGACGTAATAATCTGCAATAGATTTTCAGATGAATTGTCAGATGTTAAAAACAAAGTCTACACGAGAGATTTATTCAGTAAGGATTAAAGTATAAATCTAACTTTTTTAACAATGTTTTATTAAATTTAAAAGGAGAATCAGAATGACAATCGGAGTTATTGGGTTGGGTTATGTAGGACTTACTCTTGCAGTAGCAGCATCAACACATGATATTGATGTATATGGAATTGAGTTAAATCATCACATAAAAGACTGTTTAAAGCAAAACAAGGCACATTTCTTTGAGCCGGGTTTGGACAACCTTATAAATCGTAACAATGGTAAAACATTTCATGTAGTTGAACAATTTCCAAACGATATAAAATTTGATGCATTTATTATTACCGTTGGCACTCCACTTATAAAAGGAACAAACAAACCGAATTTTGAATATATAAAATCATCATTAGAGTCAATAAAGCATGTATATGACGGAAATCAACTTGTTATTCTGCGAAGCACTGTTTCGGTTGGAACCACAAGAAATATAGTACTTCCCTTTTTAGCAAAAATGTGTAAAAAACAAGAAAAAGAAATCCTTGTATCGATGTGTCCAGAGAGAACCCTTGAAGGGGTAGCCATCAAAGAACTCACAACCCTTCCACAGGTAGTAAGCGGCAATAACAGGGAATCTCTGGAAATAGCACAGAAACTTTTCCGGCACATGACACCATGTGTAATTGAAGCAAAATCACTTGAAGAAGCTGAATTAATAAAACTTTATTGTAATACTTACAGGGATATGACTTTTGCAATCGGAAACGCATTTTGTATGGCTGCCCAGGAATTCGGTGTAGACGGAATGTCAGTAATTGAGCATGCAAATTACGGGTATACCCGCAGTAATATATGCAAACCGGGATTTGTTGCGGGTCCATGTCTTGAAAAAGATGCTTATATTCTTATAAATAACATGCCTGATTGTGACAGCAAACATTTTATTCTTTCCGCAAGAAAATTTAATGAATCCCTGATAGATTTAGTTGTAGCATGGGTACAAAAAAAAGTTGGTGAGCCGTCTGATGATAAAATTATAGCCTTGAGTGGTATGGCATTTAAAGGCGAACCGGTCACATCCGACCTGAGAGGATCAAGCTCAGTTTATATTGCAGAAAAACTAAAGAAATTAGGCTACAGAATGAACCTTCATGATTTTGTAGCGCTACCACATGAAATGAAAGCATTGAATCTTGGCGATTATTATTCAGATTTATATGATGCATGCAGAAACGCTTCTGCTCTTTTAGTGTTGAATAATAATAAAAAATATTCTACTGTTCTGGAAAGAGAAGAACTTAGTTCAAGAAGTGTACCTGGGGGAGTATTTGAAATTCTTGATTCGTGGAATGTGTGCACAGAATTACATTATAGTAGTGGCGTAAAAATCTCAACTCTCGGAAGTATGAGTTTATAAGGAGTTAGTATGAAAATTTTAGTTACCGGCTCGGCTGGATTCGTTGCAGGATACTTGGTTGATGACCTTTTAAAGCATGGTCATGAGGTTGTCGGTATAGACAATTACAGCAAGTATGGGAAAATAGAAAAAAGTTATGACAATAATCCACATTATCATTTTGTTGAAGGTGATGTAAAAGATACAAAACTGATGAAAGAACTCATAGAAGACTGTGATCAAGTGATTGCCATTGCTGCGATGATTGGCGGAATTACATATTTTCACACATATGCTTATGATTTACTTGCAGAAAACGAAAGAATAATAGCTTCTACTTTTGATGCCGCTATATGGGCACACGAAAACAAACATTTACAGAAAATCAATGTGCTTTCTTCATCAATGGTATACGAGTGTGTATCACATTATCCAAGTGAAGAGGGGGATCAGCTTCAGTGCCCCCCTCCCCTTTCAACATACGGATTTCAGAAACTGGCATGTGAGTACTTTGTAAAGGGTGCATGGGAACAGTACAAACTACCATACACGATTATCCGCCCGTTCAATTGTGTCGGTACGGGTGAACAAAGAGCGAAGAATGAAAAGGAAATTATGAGCGGCAATGTAAAACTTGCCATGAGTCATGTTGTTCCAGATCTTGTTCAGAAGGTTTATAAAGGACAAGATCCTCTGCATATTCTGGGCAGCGGGAACCAGATCCGTCATTACACTTATGGGGGTGACCTTGCAGAAGGAATCCGCTTTTGTGTTGAGAAAGATGCCGCAGTTAATCAGGACTTCAATCTTTCAACACCAGTTTCAACAAATGTAAAAGAACTTGCAACACTTATCTGGAAGAAACTTGGCAATACCAATCCTATTTCGTTTGTTTCTGATCCTGCTTTTGAGTATGATGTTCAAAAGCGTGTTCCGTCCGTTGAAAAAGCTAAAAAACTTCTTGGTTTTGAGGCAAGAACTGATTTAAGTACAACTCTTGATGAAGTTATCCCTTGGATTACAAAACAGATAGATTTGGGAAACATTTGATGCTTGATATAGTTGTGCCAGTTTTTAATGAAGCAGAAGGAATTCTAAGACTTTTCGAAGAGATTCAGAACGAAATAAAGACCGAAAAACAGGTTCTCATAGTATATGACTTTGACGGTGATACAACTGTTCCTGTTGTCAAAGAACATATAGCAGATTTTCCATTTGAAATCAAACTTGTTCTGAATACGCTCGGTCGAGGTGCACTGAACGCCATAAAAATGGGAATTAGTACAGCAACGAATGAGATGGTTCTTGTAATGATGGCTGATTCTTCTGACAGGCTTGATGTTGTGGATACCATGTGTAATTTAATGGAACAAGGATATGATATTGTCTGCGGTTCCCGTTACATGAAAGGTGGAAAACAAAACGGAGGCCCATTACTAAAAGGGCTTTTCAGCCGTTTTGCAGGTCTCTCACTGCACTTTTTGACTCGAATTCCTACCCATGATGTTACGAACAGCTTCAAGCTGTACCGTAAAACAATGATTGATCATCTTGAAATAGAAAGTACAGGTGGATTTGAAATAGGGCTTGAAATCTGCGTTAAGGCATATACCAGTGGTTACAGAATTGCAGAGGTACCCTCCGAATGGTTTGATAGGGAAGACGGAGAATCAAATTTTCACATGTGGAAATGGATCCCACACTATTTATATTGGTATTTTTACTGTATAATTCATATTTTTAAATTAAAACGGAAATAGAATAGTACGCGAAGTTTGATTTGCTTACTATAACGATATGGAGTTTTCATGTATAAAAAAGATTCTTTAAATTTACAAAATAATGACTGGATATACACTGTGTTATTATTTCCTTTGTTTTTGCTTTTTTTGCTTTTTTCAATATCAACATATTATCTCCTTTTTTTTAAACATTTATCGAAATTTGTTTTTATTTTTTCGTATATCGCAGCAGAATTAATATTATTTCTTTTAAATCCTAAAAAAATTATTCAATCTTTTTTATTTAGTACTTTTATTCTTTTTATCACTATATATTCTACAACATTTGTATATGATTATACATGGGATGGAAATGATTATCATAAATTATGCGCCGGTTTAATAAAAGAAGGCTGGAATCCTGTAAAAGAAACGATAATAACAGCAATAGAAAGAGCAGATATTCTTCCTACTGGTACAGCTTCCGCGCCTTTCTACGATGGATATCCCAAAGCAAGCTATCTAATAGCTGCTACAATATATTCCTTTACAGGAAATATCGAAACAGGAAAAGCATACACACTACTTGTATTAATTACAGCTATTGCAATTGTTTTTACTGCTTCCAAAACAGTATTAAAAACTACCACTATAGGTAGTCTTTTGATTGCATTTTCTTTATGCTGTAATCCCGTTGTTTTTTCGCAAATATATTCATTTTACAATGATGCTCTTCTGCAACTTTTATTTTTTATTGTCTGTGCAGAACTATTAATTATTTCTAATCAAGATTCTGGAAATATAACACTGAATCATTTTTTAGTTGCAATTTCTATAATTATAGGTACAAACTTAAAATATTCGGCCATAATCATAATGTTTATTCCCTGCTTCATTTATTTTATATGTATTTTATTCAAACATCCTCATAAGCTTAAAAGTACTATTATTTTCTTTTTATGTATAATTATTTCATCCCTTATAATTTTTGGTTTAACATCATATGTTCACAATATTGTATTTCATTCTAATCCATTTTACACAATAATCGGTGACGGAAAATATGATATTTATTCCCCAGTAATTCCGAAAGCATATAAATCCCTGCCTAACATTTTCCGTATATTTTGTTCAATTTTTTCTCCTGTCTCTAATAATCACTACATAGACGAAATAGTATTAAAAATTCCTTTTACAATCACAAAAGATAGTCTAAATGACATGATTCTAGGAAATGATATAAGAATGGGTGGATGGGGTATCTTTTTCAGTGGGATTTTTATCCTCTCTATAATTGCATTTATCTATCGTATAATCAAATATAAAAAAGTTGACCGTAGTTTTATTATTATAACAGTATCCACATTTTCCCCGGCTTTTTTTATAAACAACCTTAATAACGCAAGATACTGGCCATTTTTGTTTTTGTATTCGGCATATTTAATTGTTATAATAGATAAAGAAATTTCAGATTCAAAATCTTTAAACATTCTTAAATATAGTATTTTCTTTATTATTTTAGCAAATTCTGCCATTCCTGCTTTAAGCAATGTTTACCTTGCAAAAAAAACATGTAATGCCAAAAGACAATACAAAACTCTGTCATCTGAACAAAAAAGAGATTTATATTTTAATTATTCTGGATTGATATATAATTTACACGATAACCAAATTTTTGTTAAACAAAAATTTACAAGGCAATCTACAAAACCGGAAAATTTGATTCCATGCGTAGATTATTACGCTGGTTCTATATTTATTGATAAAATCGAATAAAATGCAAAAACCTATCTTTTCAATAATTACCATTAATCGCAATAACGCAGAAGGATTAAAAAAAACTCTCGACAGCATAGCATCTCAAACATACCGCGATTTTGAGCATATCATAATAGACGGAGCTTCTACAGATGAAAGTGTTGATGTTATCAAAAAGTATGTTGAATCTCCTGCAGGTAAAAATGTTTCTTATTGGGTAAGTGAACCTGATTCCGGCATTTATGAAGCAATGAATAAAGGTATAACTAAAGCTTGTGGGGAATGGATAAATTTCATGAACAGCGGTGATACTTTTTTTGATGCCCAAGTATTGGAAAAAATAAAAACATATTCTGATACAGATGCTGATATTTTATTCGGTGACAGTATAGAAATAGATGGTAATAAAAAAAATGAAGTTTTATGCTCCCCTGATAGTAATGAATTATTCAAACATCCAACTTACAGACACGGAGCGTCTTTTGTCAGAACAGAACTTCATAAAAAATATCTTTTTGATTTATCAAAAAAACATTTAGGTTTTGCATTAGATTATAATTGTATTTATCAGTTAAAATTGAATAATTATAAATTCAAAAAAATTCCTGCTATTATTTTAATATACGAAAAAGATGGTATTTCTTCACGTAATTTAAAAAAGACATATCTTTACATATATAGAATCACAAGGAAAAAGAAACCGGTTTATTCAACTTTCTTTTTTTTATTTAATACTTTGTTTGCCAAAAACAATATATTTGCAAAGTTGTTTTTTGTTCTCTCATCGATTTATCATCTTTTTTTAAATCATTGTATTAATCACATTCCTATATATATAATAAGAAAACTATATTACCGAATATGCGGCATGAAAATCGGAAAAAATACAAAAATAGATTTAAACCAGTATTTTATTACAGCCGGGCAGTTTAGAATAGGTAATGACAGCCATATAAATCACAATTGTTTTATTGATGCACGAGGGGGTATTCTGATTCATGACAATGTATCAGTATCACATTATGTAAAACTTGTTACCGGTTCTCATGATGTTAATTCAACAACTTTTAAAGGCAAATTCTCATCTATTGAAATTGATGATAACGTATGGATTGGTATCAATGCAACAATTTTACAAGGTGTTAAAATTGGTAAAGGCGCTGTTGTATGTGCGGGAGCTGTAGTAACAAAAAATGTTGATGATTATGAAATAGTTGCAGGAATTCCCGCAAAAGTTATTGGGCACAGAAATAAACAGCTGGATTATATTTGTCATCCGGAAGAACTATTTGTTTAAATGGAATAATAATGCATAATAAATCGAAAAATAACTTACTTGTCATATCTCCATCCGCACCATATAAATCTATAAAGCATGCAGGCGGACAAATACATTATTATTATATCAAAAAACTAGAAGAAAATTTTAAGATAACTCTCATATCCAATGCTAATATAGCTGAAAGACCTTATATCGAAAATGAGGGTATTAAAGGAGAATCCTTTATTTTTTATGATAAAGCAGGTTTTTCCAGTATAACAGAATTCATAACAAAAGTAATTTCTGCCATAAGACTTTATAATCCTTTTGATAAATACGGAGGAATGATACCTTTACAATTTGAAGAATTTCTTTTAATTACCTTAAAAAAAATAAAGAAAGATGCTTATAATCCTGAATATATAATTTTTGATTGGACACAAGTTTCTTTTTTTATAAAAAAAATAAAAAAATTATTTTCAAACAGCAAAATAATATGCGTAGAGCAGGATGTGTGTTATTTAAATTTTTACAGACGAACAATAAAATCAAAAAATCTTTTAAAAAAATTATATTACAATATCAGGTATCAAATTGTAAAAAGAAATGAACTGAATGCAATGTCAATAGCAGATGAAGTTGTAGTTCTTAATAAAAAAGATGCTGATCTTTTGCATAAAGATTCATCAAAGATTAAATCAATCAGAATTGTTCCACCTTATTATCATTCTTTTGCTGATAATAAACGCAATAATAAACCAAATACCAATATTATCTTTTATGGTGCCATGTACAGAATGGAAAATTATGAAGCTGCAATATGGTTTATTGATAATGTTTTTGTTAAGCTCGATTCATCATTAAACTTTGTAATTATAGGAAACAATCCACCTGAAAAGCTGATGAAATATAAATCTGACCGCATAAAGATATTAGGCTTTGTAGAAGATATATCACCTTACTTTGCAGATTCTTTGTGTATGGTTGTTCCATTACTTGTTGGTGCTGGAATAAAAGTTAAAGTTCTTGAAGGAATGTCAGCAGGTATTCCTATTTTAACAAATAATATAGGTATTGAAGGGATTCCGGCAAAAGATGGTATTGAATATTTACATTGCAATGCACCGCAGAATTATATAAACGCAATAAACAGGCTTTCAAATGATAATTTATTATGTTCAGCAATTTCCGAAAATGCAAAATTGTTCATGAAAAAAAATTTTAACTTTGAAAATGAATCATATCTGGAAATCTAATTTTACTAATACTTGAGAAAATATAATGACAAAACCACGTATAATAGCATTTTATCTGCCTCAGTTTCACCCTATCCCACAAAATGATGAATGGTGGGGAAAAGGTTTTACCGAATGGACTAATGTGGGAAAGGCAAAGCCGTTGTTTCCGGGACATTATCAGCCAAAAGTACCTGCAGATTTGGGATATTACGATTTGCGCTTGCCGGAAGTTCGTGAAGCCCAGGCAGATTTGGCAAAACAATATGGGATAACTGGTTTTTGCTACTGGCATTATTGGTTCGGCAACGGCAAAGAATTATTGGATAAGCCTTTTAAAGATGTATTAAAACTTGGAAAGCCCGATTTCCCATTTTGTCTTGCATGGGCAAACGAAAGCTGGTATGCAAAACTTTGGGACAAAGATACCAGTAAAGACAAACTGCTTATTGAACAAAAATACGGCGGAATTGATGATTATACAGAACATTTTTATTCTGTTTTACCTGCTTTTAAAGACAAAAGGTATTTAACCCAAGATGGAAAGCCTATTTTTGTTATTTACAAACCGTTTGAATTTGCTGATATAAAGTTGTTCATGGAAACATGGGATACACTTGCCAAAAAAGAAGGCTTAGATGGCATTTTTTGGGTGGCACATTTGTTCTGTAATGATTCAAAAATTGATGATTGTATGAAAATGGGCTTTAATGCCGTGAATGTTAATGATGCTTATAAAACATCTGCAGAATATAACATTTTTCATAAAGCAGTTAATTTGATTTTACGCAAATTTTTTAGATTTCCTTATATTCTCGATTACAGAAAAATGTCAAAAAAATTTGCTCCTGCTACTATTTTTGAAAAACCAAACGTATGCCCAACCATAATAACCGGTTGGGATCATACTCCACGAAGCGGTAAAAAGGGGGTTGTAATGTCTCATTATAATCCGGAAACCTTTAAAACTCATGTTCATGATGTATTTGAAAAAATAAAGAAATATGGACATGGATATAATGATATTGTATTTGTAAAATCATGGAATGAATGGGGAGAGGGAAATTATCTTGAACCGGATTTAAAATACGGGAAGCAATTTCTTGAAGCATTAAAATCTGAGATAGATGAGTATTAAATGCCAAAACTGTCAATAATAGTTCCTGTATATAATGCTGAAGAATATCTTTCGCAATGTATTGATTCTGTTCTTGTCCAGACATTTACCGACTTTGAGCTGATTCTGGTGAATGACGGTTCAACCGATGAATCTGAGAAAATATGTCTAAGCTACAAAGAGCAAGACTCAAGAATACGATATGTCTATAAAGAAAATGGCGGTGCTGCTTCTGCAAGAAAAGCAGGGTTTGAACATTCTTCGGGAGAATACCTTGGCTGGGTTGATTCTGACGACTGGATTGAACCGGAAATGTTTCAGTATTTATATGAAAATGCTGTTGCAAATAAAGCGGATATATCGGCTTGCGGTGTTGTACAGGAGTATGCGGACAGAAAAAACCTGCTTGTTCCAGATACAAAGGATTATTCAAAAAGCGTAGACCTGCTCCTTTTCAGTTACTGTAACAAAATCATAAAGAGGGAGCTTTTTAGTATTGCGGAAATTGTTTTTCCTGTCGGCACCTCTGAATTTGAAGATGTGGCTGTTACTTTCAAGTTGCTGTGCAATACAAAAAATATTTGCTTTGTTCCAGATACTTATTATCACTATAGGATGAGCAACAGCTCTGTTACTCATACATTGAAAGCTGAACAATTGGTTATGAACCGTCTTTCTGTAACAGAAAGCAACCTTACCTACTCTAAAACTCATTCTATAAATCCATATTCCCAAATTCTTGCAGAACGGATGCTGTTAACGGCAAAACAGGCTTATATTGATAATTTGCAGGTTTTTAATCCAAAAAAATGGCGCCGCATACACCCAGAGATTAATTACCATAAATTGCTGCATTTTTATCCGTTTTATAACAAGCTTATTATTGTTCTTGCCATGCTAAGGCTTGATATCCTTCTTTATCTTTGTATCAAAATAAAAGATTGGGTTAAGAAAATCCTTTATTCCAAATTATACTAAATGATATGCAGCCAAAGAAGAGCATATGACGAAATTTCACAATTTGTGACGTTTATAAATATTGACAGCATCATTATACCCGTGTAAAATGAAATCATACTTTAGATTTCTCGGATTTTTCTTTGTATATAAACCGTGCTTTGGAAAAAACATTTTTAGCTGCCTCATATTATCCTGTGCTTGCTCTTTGCGGACAGCGACAAACAGGAAAATCAACAATGCTGAATCATATCAAAGAAGCGGATAGAAAATATGTGACTCTGGATGACAGGACAGCCCGTCGCCTCGCACAGGAAGACCCTGAACTTTTTTTTGAAACATATGGTACAAAGCTTATTATTGATGAATTTCAACGCGCACCGGAGCTTTTGATTGAGATAAAAAAAATTGTTGACAAAAAAGCTCTGAACGGTGAAGACAATTCTGGTATGTTCTGGCTTACAGGAAGTCAGCAGTTTTACATGATGAAGAATCTTTCTGAAACATTGGCAGGCCGCGTAGGTATTTTTTTTATGTCTTCGCTTGCACAATGTGAAATACAAAACTGCATACGCGGTTATTTTGCTCCTGATTTAGATATGTTGAAAAAGCGTGAAAAATTATCTTCGCTTTCTGATATTCATTCTGTATACCGTCAAATTTTTATAGGCGGAATGCCAAAGCTGTATTCGTCAGATATTCCTCGTGAGCGTTTTTTTATTGATTATATAAATACATATCTCGAGCGTGATATTCATGATTTGGAGCAGGTTGGTAAGCTTGATGCTTTTTATAATTTTCTTGTGTTTATGGCGGCGCATACAGCGCAAGAATTAAAATATGAAGAAATTTCAAAAGAAATAGGAATTTCTGCACCTACTGCAAAATCGTGGGTTTCTATGCTGGAGCGCTCCGGTGTAATATTCATTTTGCGTCCTTATTATGACAATATTACAAAGCGACTTATAAAAACGCCAAAGATTTATTTTCTTGATACGGGCCTTGCCGCTTATCTTTGCAGATGGCCTTCAAGTGAAACTTTAGAAAACGGAGCAATGGCAGGTGCCTTTTTTGAAACTTTTGTAATTTCTGAAATTGTTAAAAGCTATTATAATCAGGGTAAAGGATTGAATCTTTATTATTACCGCGACATCGATAAAAAAGAAATAGACCTTTTGTTTGTTGATGCTACAGGAATTACTCCGATTGAAATAAAAAAGGCAAAAGACCCTGCCGATGCAGATAAAAATTTTTATGTGCTTAAAAAACTTAATAAGAATATTAATACGGGCTTCGTAATCTGTATGGCGGATGAAATGGTTCCTTACAATAGAGATGTATGGCTTTGTCCTGTGGGAAAAGTGTAATGAATCTGCAACCAAAAATGGATAAAGCAGTTGTAATTCTACTTTCAACATACAACGGCGAAAAATACTTGGAAGAGCAGCTGCAGTCTATTTTTGAACAGACTTATTGGCAAAATTGCAAACTATATGTACGTGATGACGGCTCAAAAGATGGAACGGTTGATATTCTCAAAAAGTATGAGCAACAGGGCAGACTCACACTTGAATACGGCGAGAACATCGGCTTTGTAAAGAGCTTTTTTTGGCTGATTGCTAATGCTCCAGATGCTGACTTTTATTCGTTTGCGGATCAGGATGATGTATGGAATCCTGACAAAATAGAGAGAGCCGTAACAAAACTTTTAGAAACAGACAATACAAAGCCGCAGTTATATTTTTCGAACTATGATTTTTACACAGCAGATATGCAGTACATCGGGTATAGAAAAACAAAAAACAACTCCCCTACTTTTTATGAATCGCTGACAGACTGCCGCGCAGCAGGTTTTACAACAGTAATCAACCGTGAATTCTATTCTATCCTGAAAACATTTAAACCTGAGAACATATATTATCACGATTATTTTATGTATATGCTCTCGTTCTGCATTACAATTCCGATTTATGACCGAATTTCCACAGCCAAATACCGGCGGCACGGTAACAACGAATCGATTTCACTACAGGAAAAACGCAAGCTGATACTGTGGCGGCTTAAGAACTTTTTGTTTACGTCTGATACAAAGTTCTCTAACATGTACAAGGTTCTTGAATCTTCCGATATTTCGCTACCAAAAGAATATAGAAATACGCTAAATCTTTTTACCAGTAAAAAGACTCTACTTACACAACTCAAGAAGTTGTTTTTTCCGAAACGTTTCAGGCAGAAACTTATTGATGAAATTGCTTTACGCTTTCTTTTTCTCATTTGGAGATTCTGATAAATGCCTGATACGCCGCTTGTTTCTATAATCACTCCATGTTATAACTGCGAAAAATATCTTAAAGAAACTATAGATTCCGTCTTAAATCAGACATTTCAAGACTGGGAAATGATTATTGTTGACGACTGCTCCACAGATTCAAGCTATCAGATTGCTTTGGATGCTTCCCAAAAGGATTCCCGCATCTTTGTTTTTAAAAACGGATGTAACAAGGGTGCATGCTATTCCAGAAATTTTGCAACGGATAAGGCAAAAGGCAAATACATAGCCTTTTTGGATTCAGATGATGTCTGGTATGCGGAAAAGCTGCAAACTCAAATTGAATTTATGGAAGCGCACAACTGCGATTTTTCTTTCAGTGAATATGAATTAATCGATTCCGAATCAAAACCTCTTAATATAAAGGCAAGAATTGTAAAGCATCTTTCCTACAAAAAAAATCTTCTTCATAACTTCTCAGGGTGCCTTACCACAGTATATGACTGTGAAAAGACTGGGAAAGTATACGGAAACAAAACCGGCAATGCGGATGATTACGATTTGGTTTTGAATATATTGAAAAAAACAACTAACGCTATGGGCATAAACCAAATCCTTGCCCAATACCGCAAACATAACAAAAGTATTTCCTATAAACGTATGAGTATGGTAAAAGAGCATTTTTATGTCCTTCATAATCTGCAAAAACAATCATTTTTTGCATCCTTGTTCTTTTTGTGTACTCACACGGTCATAATATATCTATATAAAATGATTAAGATATCAAAATCCAAAGTAGACAAATCAGCCTAAATCAGTTATAAGTTAATGGATTTATGAAAACACTGATAATCATTCCGGCTTTTAACGAAAGCGAAAACATAGAAAGAGTCGTAGGCAACCTTATCAATAACTATCCTCAGTATGAGTACATAATCATAAATGACGGTTCAGCAGACAATACTGCCGCAGTATGCAGAAAAAACGGCTACAACTTTGTAGACCTTCCTGTTAATCTTGGACTTGCAGGTGCCTTTCAAACAGGCATGAAATTTGCGTGGACACATGGATATGATGCCGCACTCCAATTTGACGGAGACGGGCAGCATCGTCCCGAATACATTCAGTCCATGATTGAAAAAATGGAAAATGAGAAAGCAGATATTATAATAGGGTCCAGGTTTGTTACACAAAAAAAATCCTTTAGCCCCAGAATGTTCGGCAGCAGGTTGATTTCATTACTCATCTTTTTGACTACAGGCAGAAGAATTAAAGATCCTACCTCGGGTATGAGACTATACAGCCGCAAAGTAATGGAAGAATTTGCAAACGGACTTAATTACGGACCGGAACCGGACACTATCGCATATCTTATAAACAAAGGTTGTACTGTAAAAGAAGTGCAAGTCACCATGGATGAGAGAATTGCAGGAAAATCATATCTTAATGCAGTCAGTTCAATATATTATATGTTTAGAATCTGTTTATCCATCGTATTTGTACAATGGTTCAGAAAAAGGTAATTGATATGACAAACCTCCTAAGAATTTTGCTTATAATTATTTCAACACTCACTTTTGTTTACATAATTTTTAATATCCGTAAAGCAAAGGTAAAAATCGATGCTTTGTTTTTCTGGATTCTATTTGGTCTGTTTCTAATAATCTTAAGCGTTTTTCCTCAGATTGCAAACCTTGGAACTATGCTCACCGGGTTCTATGCACCGGTTAATTTTGTAATAATAACCATAATCTTTCTTTTGATATACAAAGTTTTTACCCTGTCTATAAAGCTTTCTAAAATGCAGAGCAAGCTTGATGAGCTTGTCCAAAAGCTTGCCCTCAAAGACTACGAAGATTCTCATAAACAAGTTGAATAACACCCGTTTCTTTGTTAAAATTAAAAAAATGCAAACAACTTTTTTAGTATGTTCCGGCTGCAAAAAAGAGCATTAGTTATACTCTCATAAGGTAAAAAAATGGATAAATCTATATTTAAATCTTTTTTTGACAAAAAACGGATTATTATTTTCGCTCTTTTTGTAATATTCTTATATTTTTATGCTGCAAGGCTTACACTCTTTCTTTCAAACAGCAAATTCAAGACAGAGCAGGATTCTTCGAACGAAACTACTGTTCTTCTTGATATGACAAATCCCAAAACATTCACCATCACTCCGTCCAACAACTGTTGGAAAGGTATCACACTTTTCTTTTCCATCCCAGACAATACAGAATCTTCTTACATATACCTCAAAATAACAGATGAGGATGGTAAAACCGTATTTGCACAGGCAGTTACAGAACTGGATTCCGCAAATTATCACAGGTTCTCATTTGCAAATAAAATCCCGGCTAAAAATGGAACCTACACACTTTTCATTTTAGGAAATAATATTGATCTAAAAACAAATAGTGCTGACTCTCTACAGTATAAGCTTTACGGTAATGTTGCGGGTAAATTTCTTGTTCCAATAATTATCTTTTTTGTTTTTGCCATCATTGCGGCTTTTTTAATTCTTTGTTTCTTTATTTTTTATAAAAAAATAAAACCGGAAACTGTATTTTTGATTGCAGCCACAATTTTTGGTCTTATGTTCATGTGCCTGATGCCGCCGCTGACAATTAGTGATGAATGCCGGCATTATGACACAGCTTATGAAATTTCAAATGCTTTGTTGGGGATCAAACAATCAGATTTTGGAATAAAAAAACCAACTCCCGTGTTCATAATAAAACGGGTAACAGATCTTTCGCTGGTACCGGATGACATGTTCCAGAATGATAATCAAACACTGTTCAACTACTATGAAACAATCTGGCCGCATGTGTTCAGGGAACTGCAAAAACCCAAAGATTTATCTCTTGTAGTATCATATCCATATGTAAATACTACAACGGCATATCCATTTTTGTTTGTTCTTTCTTCATTCGGTATTACCTTAGGAAGAGTACTAAAACTCAATTTTCTGTTCACTTTTCTTTTAGGTCGTTTTTTTAATCTTGCGTTTTTTATACTGGTAATTTATTTTGCACTTAAAAAACAAACCGTAGGAAAAAACTTTTTCTGTTTTTCAGCCCTGTTGCCTATGCTTTTGCATCAGGTTGCTTCTTATTCATATGATTCAATACTTATTACTCTGACTCTTTTCTTTATCATGTATGTTACGGAATTTGCCTATAATAGCGAAAAACAATTTTCATTGAAATCAATGGTTCTGCTTTGTCTCGCCGCATTTTTCATTGCACCTGCAAAAACTGTGTATTTTCCGATAATAATACTTATTTTTACATTAAGCCAAAAGTCTTTTACAAACAAAAGGAATTATGCAATAACAATATTTTTAACGATTCTATCCGGTTTAGTTGGAATAATAGTGAACCATCTTTTTTCAAACTCATTCATGTTTTTAAATAATCCTATAACAGGAGTTACCTATTCAACACTTTATAAAAAATCTTTATTTGCTACTGAATCACTAAATAATTATGATACAATAAAAAATATTTCCTCCGCATCTATCCGGTGGCTCTTGTCTCATCCGTTCCAATATCTATATATACTGATAAATTCTTGCAGGGAAAAACTCTCATATTGGTTTGTGACACTAGGCGGTCGTTATCTTGGATGGGAAGCAATTCCAATGAATGAGTTGTTGATATACCTCATACTTATTTTACTTATCTATCAGATAACAAGAACAACAAACGGGATTACTACAAGTTTTAAAAATCGGTTGATTTCTATCTGCATTTTTGTTGTAATAAGCATTGGAATTTTAACAGGACAACTGCTGTATGCAGGTATTGATCCGATATCGCCCGTAATAAGTGGTGTTCAGGGAAGATATCTTATTCCTGTTGTACCACTCCTTTTTTTATTCAGAAAGAATTTGGGAACTGCTTCTAGTGAAATTGAACAATCGATTCAATTTGCAGAAGTTTCGCTATTGATTTTTATGTCTATCGATTTGCTTTTCCGTATCATCGGAATATATTGAGGTATTGGTTCATGAAAACAATAAAGTTAAAATCTAACGCAACTTATATTTTTGCTTGTATATTCTATCTTTTTTTTATAGCACTTTATGTTTCCAAAATAGCAAAAAATAATGTTAACCCCTATTATGCCATAATAGGTATGATTACTCTTTTGCTATGCACAGGTTTTTCATTTTTTATGATTTTTATTATAAACCATAAAAAATATTCTCTTGAAAAAATCTGGATATTTCTTGCTCTGGGATTCGGAATTTTTAGGGTATTTACAATCACACCTCTCTCTCCTTTTGATGAAATAGGTCACTATGAACACGCATACAGGGAATCAAATGTTCTTCTTTTTAAATTCTCAGATTTGAACTATATAACAGCCGAGCATCATGATTTTTCTGGCTTTAAGGAACAGAACAATGTTCCGTCAGCCTTTGACCGATGGAAAGATTCTTTCTTTGTAAACAGCAAAGAATCTTCAACAAATACCAGAGCCCCACAGGAAACATTTAATCCCTTTCAGTATCTTATGCAAGCATTGGGTATAAGTATAGCCAGAATCCTGCATTTTAACTTTATGCCATTATACTTTTTAGGCCGTCTTTTTAACCTGCTTTTTTACGTTTTCTGCCTTTACTTTGCGATTAAGCTGATTCCGTTCGGTAAGCTTACAATGTTTGTTGTTGGATTACTACCTCTCTGCATACATCTTCCTTCATCTTTTTCAAATGACGGTTATATTTTTGCAGTATCGTTCCTGTTCTTTGCCCTTTTTATACGTTCTATTTTTGCTGAGGGAAAAATAACTATAAAAGAAATAATCCTTCTTGCAGTTTTTTCATTTTTCCTTGCTCCAAGCAAGCTTGTATATATTCCGATATCGTGTTTGTGTATTCTGATACCTTCAAGACGCTTTTCAAATCTTAAGCAAAATATATCGGTAAAAGCAATTATAATTTTTGCAGGTATACTTTCTATCATTATTTTTAACGGTTCAAGACTTGCTAATCTTTCAGGTGCTGAAAAGTTAACATATACAGGTGAAGCTTGTTACTCATTAAGTGACTTTTGGCACAATCCTTTAAAATTTGTTCTTGTTTATCTTAATACGTTACGCTATCTCTGGTCAGACTGGGTTTCGGAAGCTATGGGGCTCGTACTTATGGGTGTTCCAACGGGAATTCCTGTATGGTTAAGATTTTTCTTCCTCATACTTTTGTTTATTACAACCTTTTCATCAGAACAGACTTTTTCAACTTCACAAAGGTGTTTTTCATTTATAATCCTTTTCGGTTCTGTTCTTCTCATTCTGACAGCAGAATTGTTTATATGGACTCCGAAAGGCGCTTCGCAAATTGCTGGTGTACAGGGCAGATATTTTTTACCCTATTTTCCTATGTTCTTTTTCGCTTTGAAAAACAAAGTTTTTAAAACTACGGTTCCGCTTGAAAAATACATATGTATTGCAGAAGTTTTTATGCAGTTCTATATTGTTTTTATGGTTGTAAACCAGACACTCTAATAATTAATATGGTATTTTAATGGGCAAAAGCATAATAGAAATAGAACATATCTCCAAATACTATAATCTCGGTGTTATAAACAACGGTTCGCTTTACAGGGATATCCAGACATGGTTTGCGTTAAAACGCGGCAAGGATGATCCTAATTCCGGAATGACCGCAAAGGACTATGAAGCCACTCCTGATGGCTTTTGGGCGTTGAAAGACATTAACTTTAAAATTGAACAGGGGCAAAGAGTCGGTATCATCGGCCGGAACGGGGCCGGTAAAAGTACACTCCTTAAAATTTTGAGCAGGATAACAGCCCCTACAGAAGGCAGAGTTAAAATAAAAGGTCGGATTGCAAGTTTGCTTGAAGTTGGGACAGGATTTCACGGGGAGCTTACAGGACGAGAAAACATCTATCTGAACGGTGCTATCCTCGGTATGAAAAAAAAGGAAATCGACAAGAAAATCGATGAAATAATTGCTTTCAGCGAAATTGAACATCATATAGATACCCCTGTAAAGCGCTATTCTTCAGGTATGTATGTTAGACTGGCATTTGCTGTTGCGGCACATCTTGAAAGTGAAATACTCATTGCAGATGAGGTCCTAGCCGTTGGAGACGCCGCATTCCAGAAAAAAGCAATTGGTAAAATGAGTGAACTAAGCACATCGGAAGGACGTACAATACTGTTTGTAAGTCACCAGATGGAAGCAGTTCAAAGGCTTTGTTCTTCCGGCATAATTCTAGACAAAGGCAGGCTTGTTTACCAGAACAATAACATTGAAAATGTTGTATCTCAATATCTGAACCCGGCTTCGTTGTCTAATTCCGAAGTTATCTGGGAAAACAAAGACCAGTACAACGACAATACTTTTAAACCATTAAAAATATACATGACAAACAGTGAGCATGAAATAACACGGGATTTTTCCAGATCTGACTCATCAGTAAACTGCATAATAGAAACACAAGTACAAGTTCCTCATACCCTTTTCAATATGGCTGTTGCCATAAAACGTAATAATAACAGTACGGTTTATGTAACATGGCGCAATGAAAACTCAGGTTCAAATCCCATAAAACAAGGATTCAATAAATTTATTGTACCTATACCCGTTAATATACTAAAAAACGGTTCATACTATATTGATATCTATGCCGGTGTTTATAATGAAAAGGAAATAATTCCTTTTCAATCGATTGTTCTTCCGTTCAATATTTTGGGAGAAGAAAACCATCAGGGAGATATACATCCTGTAATACAATGGGATACACAATATCAATGAAAAAGCCTGAAATCATACAATTACCCAAAATAATGGATCCACGAGGAAATCTTTCGTTTTTTGAAACGGGAAAACACATTCCGTTCGAAATAAAAAGAACATATTGGATATATGATGTACCCGGAGGTGAAAAACGAGGCGGACACGCTTATAAACAGACGGAAGAATTTGTAGTGGCGCTTTCCGGTAGTTTTGACGTTGTTCTTGACAATGGTATAGATAAACAGACATTTTCACTGAACCGCTCATATTACGGTCTTTATATTCCCAATATGTTATGGCGCCAAATGTGTAATTTTTCCACAAATTCACTTGCACTCATTGTTGCATCAACTGATTATGATGAAAACGACTATATAAGAAATTTTGATATTTTTAAAGGATTGAATAAATGATAAAATCATTGAACGGACTTCGTTTTATTTTTGCGTTTTTTGTAGTATTAAACCACTTTATCCTGCCTGCCCCCTACAACCGCTCAATATTTGTTGAAGGCGGAATAATAGGTGTCCATTTCTTTTTTGTTTTGACTGGATTTCTCCTTACACTGCAATATGAAGAAAAGATAAAAAGCAATAACTTTACTCCTGTACCGTTCCTCCTTAAAAAAATTGCAAGAATCTATCCACTGCATATACTGGTTTTTGTTATTTGGTCCATATGGACACTAAGAACAACACCAATTTCGTTTGATTTGATTAAGAAGGCTTTCTTTAATGTTTTGTTGTTGCAGTCATATATACCGGATGTTAATTATTATTATTCTTTTAACATTCTTTCATGGTATTTGTGTGATTTAATTTTTCTTTATATTGTTTTTGCTTTTTTTGGAAAGTTTCTTTTTAAATCAAAGAATTCATTTATTTTTATACTGATTCTAGTATGTCTGTTGTCAATTGCTCTGATATTGTTCGGGCATTATGTAAAATCAATGGATGACTTTGCGTTTTTTATTTTTCCGCCTGTGCACCTTATTGATTTTTTGGGAGGAATGTGGCTTTGTCTTCTTTATAAACAAATTAAAGATATAAAACTTCCTTTATTTGTTTATATCTTTTTAGAATTAGCTGCTGTTGCAGTATTTGTAGCGGCAGTATTTGTCTCTCCAAGGATTCCGACAAAATACCGGATAAGCTTTTTATATTTTGTAACATCGGCTTTTGTCCTTATTGTTTTTGCTTTTACCGACAATAAAGGACCGCTTGCAAAACTTTTTGCAACAAAGTTTTTGCAATTTTTAGGGTCAATAAGTTTCAGCCTGTATATGATTCACTTGTATATGCAGCATTTTGTCGGGCTCTTTCTTGACAGATACAATACTTACAATGAATATCCTTTTGTCTTTTTTACTGTATATCTTATTGTCACACTCTTTTTTTCATATATATCAGAAAAATACTTTGTCAATCCGATTTACAAAAAACTAAGGACACGTATTGATGAAAAAAACAACAGTTTATAACTGTTCTCTTTTTGAACTTCCACGCCATCACCATGAACAAGGAAATCTGACGGTAATTCAAAATGAATTGCATATTCCTTTTTCAGTAAAGAGAATATTCTATCTCTATGATATACCAGGTGGAGAAAGCCGTGGTGCACATGCGCATAAAACATGCCATCAGTTTTTGATTGCCGCATCCGGCGCATTTGAGGTTTTTCTTGACGACGGGAATGCAAAAAGAACGGTTCAACTTAACAGACCTTTTTACGGACTTCATATTCCACCGGGAATCTGGGCTGCTGAACAGGGATTTTCATCCGGTGCGGTTTGTCTGGTTCTGGCATCGGAACAATATGATGAATCAGACTATATAAGAAATTACGATGATTTTTTGAAGCTGGTAAAAAATGATTCATAAACTGGCTGATGTTCAAAGCAAACATATTGGAAAAGATACCAATATCTGGCAGTTTTGTGTGGTTCTGCCAAACGCAATAATAGGCGATCACTGCAATATTTGTGCAAGTGTTTTTATTGAGAATGACGTTGTCATCGGAAACAATGTAACCGTCAAATGCGGCGTTCAGCTTTGGGACGGAGTAACTGTTGAAGATGATGTTTTTATAGGACCAAATGTCACCTTTACAAATGACTTGTTTCCACGCTCAAAACAATATCCGCAAAAATTTGAAAAAACAATTATAAAAAAAGGCGCAAGCATAGGGGCAAATTCAACGATTCTTGCCGGTATAACAATCGGAGCAAACGCCATGATTGGTGCAGGCAGCGTTGTTACAAAGGATGTTCCCGCAAATACACTATGGTATGGAAATCCTGCAAAATTTGTAAGAGAGCTTAATTAATGCAAATACCATATTTATCTTTACAAAAAATAACAGATAGAAACTCAGCTGAAATTCACAAGGCTGTTTCGGATGTAATTGATTCGGGCTGGTATCTGCAGGGTAAGGCGAACAAGACCTTTGAAGAAAACTATGCCCGATACATTGGAACCGAATACTGCATAGGAACCGCAAACGGGCTTGATGCGCTTTCCATTATCCTGCATGCATACAAAGAGCTGGGTGTTCTTGCAGACGGAGACGAAGTTATTGTTCCGTCAAACACGTACATTGCTTCGATTCTTGCCATAACACAGAATAATCTTGTACCAGTTCTCGTTGAGCCGTATATTACAACGTACCAAATCGATGAAAACCTTATAGAAGCCAAGATAACAAATAAAACAAAAGCAATCATGATTGTTCATTTATACGGCCGTTGTGCCTATACTGACAAGATTTTAAACCTTTGCAAAAAATACAAATTAAAGCTTATAGAAGACAACGCTCAAGCTCATGGATGTATGTTCAACGGCAAAAAGACCGGTTCTCTTGGCGATGCGGCAGGACACAGCTTTTATCCGGGGAAAAACCTGGGTGCACTTGGAGACGGCGGCTGTGTTACCACTAATGATTCAGTTCTTGCGGAAGCAGTACGTTCAATTGCAAATTACGGCTCATCAAAAAAATATGTATTTAAGTACAAAGGACAAAACTCGAGACTGGATGAGATTCAGGCTGCTGTACTGGATGTAAAGTTAAACTATTTGGATAGGGATAACGAAATCCGAAAGCAGATTGCGGAACAATACATATCAAAAATAAAAAATGGAAAAATAATCCTCCCGCAAATTTCCGTTAGAGATTCTAACGTTTTTCATGTTTTTCCCGTAAGAACCGAAAACCGGGATAGTCTTCAAAAGTATCTGCAGGAAAAAGGCATCGGAACGCTTATTCATTACCCTATTCCACCCCACAAGCAGGAATGTTATAAAGAATGGAACTCTCTTTCGTTCCCGATTTCAGAAAAAATCCATGCTCAGGAACTCAGTATTCCGCTGAATCCGGCACTTTTGCAGAATGAGATTGATTATATCATTGAGGTTTTGAATGAGTGGTAGCATAAGTGGTTATGAACCACTGGTATCAATACTAACTCCAGCATACAATCACGAAAAATATGTTTCCGTCTTTTTAGACAGCATTCTTGCCCAAACATACACTAACTTTGAGCTTATTATTGTGGATGACTGTTCCACGGATAACACAACATCAATTATCGAACAGTACAAGGACGAAAGAATCCACTTTTTTCGCAATGATTTTAACCGTGGTATGAACGGGAACCTTAATATTGCGTTTTCAAAAGCAAAAGGCAAATATATTGCAATTCTTGCCTCTGATGATTTTCTTGAACCGCAGTATCTCGAGGGAATGTTAGCTTTTTTTGAACAGCATAAAGATTTTGCGGTTGTTTATCCCAAAATACAAAAGGTAGACGAAGCTGGAAAGCTAATTCCAAACCAGCAGGACTATAAAATTTCAGGTGAACGGTTTCAGATGCTTAAAAGTTTTTTTTACTACGGTAACGGAATGGGTTCACCGGGCATGATGCTAAACCGGAAGTATGCGGAAAAGGTCTTTCCGCTTGATGAGGGAATACAACAGCATCAGGATTTTATTATACATATTCAGCTCCTGCTACAGGCTGACTGCGGTTTTTTGGATATCCCGCTTGTTGACTACCGGATTCCAACGGATTGTAACAATCATTTGAGCAGCAATGATAAAAAAGCTTTTAAGAGAATAGAGATTGAAACACCGTTTGCACTTGATTATTTTGTAAAAGGTATTAAATCAGTGTCATTATTACAACAAATCTTTTGTAAAGACATAGAAGCTTTCGGTGAACCAACGGAAGAAACAATTCCATACTTTTTAGCGAGGCTGGCACTTTCAAAACCCGAAAACAGGCTTTTATCCCTGTGGGGCTTTCGCACACTCATTGCTTTTTTAAACCAAAAAGGTAACATGGAATTGCTGCACTCCTTGTATGGCTTTGACTATAAAACGTTTTCAAAACTCTCTGAGCAAGTTCACCTTTTGGATTATTATCTTGAAAAACAGGAACAGGAATTTGTACAGAGTTCAAGCTGGAAAATTACAAAACCACTGCGCAAACTAAAGGAAATGCTGTAACAATGAAAAAAAGAGCCCTTGTAACAGGCGGCAGCGCGGATCAGGTAGCGGCAATCGCAACCTTTGTAATAAACATTAAGGAAACAAACCCTAATCTTGTTGACGAAATTGTCATATTCCACGACGGTATAAAAAAATCAGACCAGAAAAGAATACAAAGCATTTTCCCGACAAGATTCATTTATTACACATCACCATTTAAAAACACAGATAAATTCGGTACAGTCGTTACCGAATACTTTAGCCTGATGGTTTTCTGCAAATATGAATGTCTTAAACTTCTTTCTGAGTATTCTGCAATACTGTGGTCGGACTATGATGTGGTAGTACAGGACAAGCTTGATGATCTGTTTGAAACCACCGCTAATTCCATAAAAACGATGTCAATAGAATCAGTTTTTTACCAGCTTCACAATCCGGTTTCAGAATATAACATGGATGCTCCAGCGATGGCTACGGGCATTTTTGTTTTTTTTGATACACTGCCTTATACTGAAAAGCTGTACTCATACTGCATAGAAAAAACAATTCAATATGCTGAAAATCTATTCTGTCCTGAACAGGCTGTTTTTTCCTTTATGATACAAGAATTTGGTCTCTCTTTTGACATTATTGATAATAATATTTATGTAGTTCACCCGAAAAATACAGAATTAGCACAACAAGCAAAGATTCTTCACGCATATGGTCATCCAAAATTCTGGAATGGTCTGCACAATGATGATTGGGAGAAATATTACAGTCAGTGGTTAAAGCTTGGAGGAACAAAGCATCCTGACAGACAAACACAGCTTGACAGATTTATTAACAGGAATAAAATGAGATTTGTAAAATACATTGTTAATCCTATCTTAAAAAGGAACACAAAATGAAAACAGTTATATTTGCCGGAGGACTTGGAACAAGACTTTCAGAAGAAACTGAATTAAAACCAAAGCCTATGGTAGAAATAGGCGGTAAACCGATTCTGTGGCATATAATGAAATTGTATTCTTACTACGGATTTAATGAATTCGTAATCTGCTGCGGTTACAAATCCTATGTTATCAAGGACTTTTTTTACCACTACTACATGCATTCAGCGGATATAACGATAGACCTTAAGAAAAACAATGTTGAATATCATTCCGCGGCTTCTGAACCTTGGAAAATTACACTTGCTGATACAGGTTTGAATACCCAGACCGGTGGCAGACTCAAAAGGATTCAAAAATACATAGGTAACGAACCGTTTATGCTCACTTACGGAGACGGTGTTTCAAACGTTGATATTCCAGCCCTGCTTGAATACCACTACCGGCACGGCAAGCTAGCTACGATGACAGCTGTCCTACCGTCAGGTAAATTTGGTGCACTTGAAATTTCAGGCGACGGCAAGATTGATTCTTTCTGTGAAAAACCACAGGGTGACGGCAATTGGGTAAACGGCGGTTTTATGGTTTTACAGCCGGAAGTTTTTGATTATATACCTGAATCTGATTATGATTCATGCATTTTTGAACGTGCTCCTCTTGAAAACCTCGCAAAAGACGGACAGCTCCAGGCATACAAGCATACTGGTTTTTGGAAACCCATGGATACACTCCGCGACAAAACAGAACTTAATGAAATGTGGAATACAGGTTCCGCTCCGTGGAAAGTTTGGAAATAAGTATGTGCAATCTTTTAGAATTCTATAAAGGCAAAAAAGTCTTTATTACAGGTCATACAGGCTTTAAGGGAACATGGCTTACCCGTATTCTGCTCTATGCTGGGGCACAGGTAACAGGATATGCGTTGAAGCCTAATACAACACCTTCTCTTTTTGATCTTACCAAAACTGCCGATTCCATTAATCATATTGAAGGCGATATACGAGACAGAGAAAAGCTTGCTGCCACTGTAAAACAGGCTGAGCCGGATATCGTTCTGCACCTTGCGGCACAGCCGCTCGTAAGGCTCTCATATCGGGAACCTGTCCTCACATATGAAACAAACGTTATGGGAACCGTACACATTCTGGAAGCGGTACGAGGCTGTGGGAGTGTAAAAAGTTTTGTAAACGTTACGACTGACAAAGTTTATGAAAACAAAGAATGGGACTGGGGATACCGTGAAAACGAAAACCTTTGCGGTTTTGACCCGTATTCCAATAGCAAAAGTTGCAGCGAGCTTGTTACATTTAGCTACAGAAACTCATTCTTTGCGAATAATTCCGCACCTGCTGTTTCAACAGCCCGTAGCGGTAACGTAATAGGCGGCGGTGATTATGCGGAAGACCGTATTATTCCCGACTGCATACGTGCAACTGAAAAAAAACAAATCATTCACATTCGCAATCCTCATTCTACCCGCCCCTACCAGCATGTGCTTGAATGTTTACGCGGTTATCTGATGCTCGCCCAAATGCAGTATTTGGATAAAAATGTAGCCGGTAGCTACAACTTTGGACCGGATGAAGAAAGCTGCGTTACCACAGGCGATTTGACTGACTTGTTCTGTTCCACATGGGGTTCAGGTGCGAGTTGGAAAAACGAGGCAGAAAAAAACGCCCCGCATGAGGCATCGTTTTTAAAACTGGATTGTTCAAAAGCAAAAAAAGTTCTCGGCTGGTACCCGCAATGTGGTATAAAAACCGCGGTTAAAAAGATTGTGGAATGGGAAAAAGCTTTTGATAACGGAATATCGGCAGCGGAAATAACGGATTTACAAATAAAAGAATATTTTAACAACAAGGATTAATATGCTAAAAAAAATTTCAAATAAACTTACGAATTCCGGAATAGATGTTTCACAACTGGTATTATATATTCTTGCAATGATACCATGCTTTTTGTGCTATTATTTTCAGGACATGGGGTTTACGACCAGACACGGAATAAATGTATGGGAAGCCTTATTTTCAGGGAAAATATTGAATTATTATTCACTGAATATGATTTCAAACGAAACGGTATGTCCTGCCCATTATCCATTCCCGATTTATATAGTGTTTGCAATCTGGGACTTACCCCTGTACATATACGAACATGTGACAAAAACTATTTTTTTGGATAGTACACTTTGTATTCTATACTCCAAATTGATACTTTTTGTATTTTTCATAATAGCTGTAAAAGCATTCAGACGCATCTGCGAGTTTTTTTCGTTTGATGAAAAAAAGACAAACTGCTGCCTTTTCTTTTGGGTTACATCTTCACTGTTTATTGAACCGTTTTTTGTCGTAGCCCAGTATGATATATTCAGTATTGCTTTTACGTTATGGGGCATTTATTATTATCTGAAAAACGACAATAAAAAATTCCTGCTCTTCTTTGCGATAGCAATCTCATTCAAGTATTTTGCGCTTTTTGCACTTATTCCTCTTTTGCTGTACAGGGATAAGAATATCCTCAAAATTATCGCATATTCTTTTATTGCCGTAATTCCAACCCTATTTTTTAGAATACTGTTCTTTAAGGACATGGCAGGAATCTCGCAGGCAATGAATCTTTCCATGGGATTAATAAGCTATATCCGCTCAGGAATACAGATACACTTTAACGAAATTCCGATTCCCTCATTCTTTCTGGCATATGTGGTTTTTGTTTTTATACTATATTTTTCAAAGCCCGGTAATAATCCCGTATATGTAATTCTTTTGCCTTTAATCTCTTTTTCCATATTTTTTATTCTGTGTTTTTCCCATTTTTACTGGATTATTCTTATTTCGCCTTATATTGCACTGCTGGTCTTTATAAATGAGAATTATGGAAAAAACATTCTGTTAGAATTAGTACTTTCTACAGGCTTTATACTCCGGAACTTTCTGCAGGAACCGTTTTACTTTAATACACAGGCGTTCAATCTTTCGCCTATAAGGAACTTTGCGAAATTTGACTGGAAAGACACCGTATTTTCAGTTTCAAGGTTGTTTTCACTTGGAAAATACGACTGGCTTGAAATTCCTCTGATAATTTGTGTTTTTGCTGTTGGTCTGATTTATTTTATCATCTTTAATGTAAAAAAACGGGATATTCAGGAACTCTCCGTGCTGCCTGTAAAAAATCAGGTAAAAGTAATTACATGGCTTAGGCTTTGTATAAACCTGTTTTTATGCCTGTTCCAGCTCGTTCTGTTGATACCGGCAAATATTGTATTGAGATAAGGACAAGATATGTTTTCCAATATGACAAAAGAAGAAGCGACAAAACAGATTCTCAACAGTGTTTGTGAATACTATAAAACCTTTATGCAAAAACCAGCCTACAAGGATGGTGACAGGATTCCGTACGCAAGCCGCGTTTTTGATGAAAACGAAATGGTTAACCTTGTTGACAGCGCCCTTGAATTCTGGCTTACAAGCGGCAGATATACTGATGAGTTTGAAAAAAAGCTTGCGGACTATCTTAAAGTACCTTTCTGCTCGCTAGTTAATTCCGGTTCATCCGCTAATCTTCTAGCCTTTATGGCACTTACCTCACCGCTATTAAAAGAACGACAGATTTTACCCGAAGATGAGGTTATCACGGTTGCATGCGGTTTTCCGACTACAGTAACACCGATTATTCAATATGGAGCCGTGCCGGTTTTTGTAGATGTAACGATTCCTCAGTATAACATAGATGTTACACTGCTTGAAAAGGCGTATTCGCCAAAAATAAAAGCAGTAATGATTGCACACACGCTCGGTAATCCATTTGATATCAAGGCTATCAGCGAGTTCTGCAATAAACACAATCTTTGGCTTGTAGAAGACAACTGCGATGCTCTCGGCTCCCGATACACTATGGACGGTGTAACAAAATTAACAGGAACCTGGGGAGACATCGGCACTTCAAGCTTTTATCCTCCGCATCACATGACCATGGGCGAAGGCGGTGCGGTATACACCTCAAATCCTTTACTGCATAAAATCGTACGCTCACTTCGCGACTGGGGACGTGACTGTGTCTGCCCGAGCGGAAGAGACAACCTGTGCGGACACCGCTTTGACCGACAGTACGGAGAACTGCCGTTAGGTTATGACCACAAATATGTGTACAGCCACTTTGGCTACAACCTTAAAGCTACAGATATGCAGGCGGCAATCGGTTGCGCTCAGCTTGAAAAATTCCCCTCTTTTGTTGAAAAACGCAAAAAGAATTGGAAACACCTTTATGACGGTTTAAAAGACTGTTCAGACAGGCTGATTCTGCCGGAACCTGTAAAAAACGGAGATCCAAGCTGGTTCGGCTTCCTGATAACCTGCAAAGAACCGGATATGCGGAACAAACTGGTCAAGCTTCTCGAATCAAACAAGATACAAACAAGGGCATTGTTTGCCGGAAACCTTACAAAGCATCCCTGTTTTGATCAGATGAGAAGTAAAAAAAAGGGATACCGTATAACATCATCCCTTGAAGTAACTGACAGAATCATGAATGACACATTCTGGATTGGTGTTTATCCCGGGATGTCTGAAGAAATGCTTGATAAAATGATATCTGTAATTAAGCAGGGACTGGCTTAATTGGTGTCTATAACCAAAGAAACAGTCCTGCAGTTCATAAAATTCGGGTTTGTAGGTGCAGCAAATACCCTGATTAGTTATGCAACGTATGCTCTTCTGGTTTATTTCGGAACACCTTATATTATTGCAAGCATCTGCGGTTTTATTGTAAGCACATTCAACGCTTTTTTTTGGAATAATGTTTTTGTTTTTAAAAAGCAGAAAGATGAAAAGCGTAACCTTTGGAAAGCTCTTGTCAAAACCTTTTTGTCCTATGCAGGAACATCCCTTGTTCTAAATAATATACTTCTTGCTTTTTTTGTAGAAATCCTGCACATTTCAAAATATATCGCACCTCTAATTTCGCTTGTAATAACAATTCCATTGAATTTTTTACTTAACAAATTCTGGTCCTTTAAGGGAGAAAAAACAGAATAAGTATGTGTATGTACGAAGTACCTGTTTTATTTTTAACGTTTAACAGACTTGATACCGCAAAGCAAGTTTTTGGACAGATAAAAAAACAGCAACCGACAAAGCTTTTTTTTGCCTCAGACGGTCCGAGAGCAAATGTATCAGGAGAAAAAGAAAAAGTTGAAGAAGTACGAAATTGGGTTTTATCTCAGATTGACTGGAACTGTGATTTAAAAACCCTCTTCAGGGAAGAAAACCTTGGTTGTGACAAAGCTGTTTCTTCCGCAATAAGTTGGTTTTTTGAAAATGTTGAGTATGGAATAATCCTTGAAGATGACTGTATGCCGTCGGATTCTTTTTTTGTTTATTGCGAAACACTGCTGAAAAAATATAAGGATGATTCCAGAATCATGCATATTGCGGGTAACAATCCTTTAGAAGTATGTGATGCAGAAAATACAAGCTATTTTTTTTCCAAGATACAGCAGTGCTGGGGCTGGGCAAGCTGGAGCAGAGCATGGAAGCACTTTAATTTTACTATTACAAACACAGATGAATTTTGCAAATCCAAACAGTTTAAAAAGGTTTTCAGGCACTCAACAGAACGCGCATACTGGAAAAGGGTTTTTTACGAAGCGTCAGAACATAAATTAAACTCATGGGATTATCAATGGGCTTACGCAATATTAAAAAATTACGGTTTCTGTACTATTCCTTGCAAAAACCTGGTAAGCAATCTTGGTTTTTCCGCAGATGCACTCCACACAACCGATGTTACAGCCCCGCAGAATAACATGAAACGCTATGAGCTTGAAGAAATAACTCATCCCCGGAAGATTGAATATAACGAAAAGCTTTGTGATGCAATAAGCGAAAGGCAATACTTTATTGTAATACATCATATATTATCATATAGAATAAAAGAATTTTATAAAAACTACATAAAGAAGTTATTGAAAAAAATCTTTAGTCCGTTTTTATATCATAAAATTGGTGCTGTTTCAGTACATGATGGTATTAAAGGACTGACTCTTATACCTGTAAAAAAACAAGAAACTTTTTCTCTACCTGCAAAACCGGATATATGCGGAAAGTATCTTGCCTCACTTGATCAAACAGAAGCACCGGTACAAATTCCACAATTGAATGTTTATCTTTTGAAGAATGGAATTTTTGAAAACGGTCTGGAAGAAATCTATACACACAAAAAACAAGTAATTACAGGGATTACTTCGCTCGATAAGAATCCACAAATCGGAAACATCTTTCCGTATAAAAGAAAGTTGCATATAAAGGGTTCCGTAGCTTATTTTTCTCTATCATATAACCTTGCATCAAACTATTATCACTTTTTAACCGAATACATGATGAGGTATTATCTGATAAAAGAAGCAAATATTGAGCCTGATTATTATGTCCTTGAGGAATCCTGTCCTTTTCAGCGGCAATATTATGAATTATTTGGTATTCCTAAAGAGAAAATTCTTCATGTACAAAAAGGAACTATTGTTCAGGCAGAAACTTTGATTTTTACCTCTATGCTTAACAATTCCAGACCTATAAAAGTCCGTGAATACGACTGGCAGGTAAAAGTGTGGCTTCCTTCTTTTTACAGTGAAATTTACAAATCGATTATTGATAAATTTCCTCAAAAACCAGCGGATAAAAGAATTTACATATCCCGGAACAGAACTCAAAGAAGGATTATAACAAATGAAAAAGACTTGTTCCCGATACTCCAAAAATATCAGTTCAAAACATATTATTTGGAAGAACTAAATGTATCTGAACAAATAGAATTGTTCCGTTCAGCAGAATGTGTCTTAGCTCCTCACGGAGCGGGTCTTGTCAATTTGGTTTTCTCCAAGCCGGATACAACAGTTCTTGAAATTTTTCCTCACTATTATAATGAGAATTGTTTTTATATTCTGGCAAATAACAAGAAAATGTCAAACTACCATTACTACATAGCCGACACACCAAATACCCAAAACATTCATCCTCAAAATGAAAATATAACTGTTAATATAGACATTGTAGAAAACTTTCTTAAAAATCACCTTACAACAGAAAAGCTTTTATGATTCTGAATACAATAAAAAAAGCGGTTACACTACCATCAAGGTTTTCAAATTATTTATCCGACAAAAGCGATGCGGCAGAGCACCCCGAAAAGTACAGGATTCGTTTTACCGGTTATTACCCTGAGCCTCAGGAATATTTTGAAAACTATTACTTTTCCCACTTTTTCAATCTTAAAAACCCTGTAAAAATCTCCTCCTACAAACCTGACATTGAGTTTTTCTCGGTATGGGATTCACCTTCAAAAGCATTGAAATCAAAAGCAAAATGCAAGATTTTTTATACGGGGGAATGTGTACATTCGGATGTATATCCAGAATTCAAAGTTTTTGAAGATCATTTGATAGGTTCCGTCGACTTGTCCATCGGGTTTGACTATTTGAATGAACCCAATTATATTCGATACCCGTTGTGGATACTGTATTATTTTAATAAAAAACCAGTTTTTTCAAAGGATATTATAAAAAGTTTTGTTGATAACATAAATTCCACACACTACGTAAAATCAAGGGACATCGCTTTGATTGTCCGGCATGACAGACATGGCTCCCGGGAAAAACTGCTCAACGCTCTTTCCCCGTCCGTTTCGGTATGCGCTGCGGGAGAATGGCGCCATAATGATGATTCGTTGTGGAACGAGTTTAAAAACGATAAAAAAGCCTATCTTGACCAGTTCAAATTCAATATTTGTACTGAAAACTTTGATTACCCCGGTTATGTAACCGAAAAACTTTTTCAGGCGTTCTATTCGGACAGCATTCCGGTTTACTGGGGCAGCGGAAACAAGCCTGAACCCCAAGTTATAAATTATGATGCGGTGATTTTTTATAATCCTGACAAGCCCGATGAAGCTGCCGAGAAAATACAAACACTGCTTAAAAACCCGTCTTTGTATGAGGAATTCCGAAAACAACCGAAACTTTTGGACTCTTCTGTTGATTATATTTATGAGTTGAACATGCAAACACGTGAGCTTTTTGAAAATCTGGCAGAAAAAAAGGGTCTTTACAAATAAATGTCAAAACCGACAATAACTTTGATTACAATAAACTACAACAATGCAGGCGGCTTAAAAAGAACAATTGAGAGCGTTAAAAGCCTTAAATGCCGTGATTTTGAGTACATTGTAATAGACGGAGCTTCTGAAGACGGGAGTCTTGATGTACTAAACGAAAACTCAAATTTTATAACAAAGATAATAACCGAAAAAGACAGCGGCATCTATGATGCAATCAACAAGGGCATAAAACTGGCAGAAGGTTCCCTGATCGGGCTTGTGCATTCGGGCGATACAATTCTGCCGGATGCGTTGACAGGGTTAAAAGAACTGCATGAGGCACATCCTGATTCCATACTGTACGGAGCATTAAAAACCTCAAGAAACGGTGTTTTTGATTCCATATGGGGCTGGAACGCAGACTTGTTGCCGCGTCAGATGATACCTCACCTTGCGGCTTTTGTTCCAAAGCAGGTTTATGACGAATACGGTTATTACGACCTTGATTATAAAATCGCCGCTGATTATGAATGCTTTCTGCGGTTTTACAAAAAAGGCGTTAATTTTGTATTTATTGACAAAATAATCTGTGATTTTGATCTCAATGGAATTTCACAGCGTACAAGCGGTGCTGAAACAGAAAAAGAGGTAATCGCCATAAAGCTAAAATACGGAGTGTACAAAGAACCTACAAAAATGGAATCAGTTAAAAAAGCTGTAAAACAGTTTTTGAGCAGGTGAATAACAATATGATTCAGGATGAGAATACTATCATTTTTACAATCCGCGACCGCGATGCAGAACGAATAGAAAGCCTTGTGAAATCCGCAAGAAACAATGATATCAGGTCGCAGTTTCTGCTCCTTGATTACGGTTCACAAGATTCAAATTCACTCATTTATGAAAAAATCTGCAATGAACTGAATATTGATTATGTAAAAACATATACGGAAGGGTTGCCATGGAGCCGTGCCAGGGCATTAAATACCGGTATCAGGGCAGCTAAGACCAAATACGTAACAACGACAGACGTTGATATGCTTTTTGCATCAAATCCTTATGAAGAAATTGAAAATCTGATTAAGCAAAACCCGTGTAAAACCGTGTATTATGCCATGTCTTACTGGCTGCCTAAGAACGGTGATATTAAAAAAGCAAAGTGTGCCGGTGTATCCGCAAAGGGTGGTTTTCAGTTTCTTGAAAAAGCGCTGGCAGAAGAAATGGGCGGCTATGATGAACGCATCAAATACTGGGGAATGGAAGACCTTGACTGGGGAAACCGCCTGCAAAAACACAATGTTGCCATAGCATGGCTCTCTGACGAGAACCGTATATACCACAAATGGCATCCGAACGCGGAAACAGGCTTTTTGCGTCCGTATACGGCAGAATATGACAGCATGCGCTCATTCTGCGAAAACAATTATAATCCGGTATTAGACCAGGACTTTGGTAAAATACTGACACAGGAAGACCGACCTATCCTAAAATGTATTGAAACGCAAAAACCATTTGTAAGGCAATTCAACAGCAATGAATTGGATTGCTTTCTTGTCCTTGAGGAAATACTAAAAACAAAGGAACATACATTTGTAAAGCTTTGCTTGTCACCAAGAACAAAAAAAGGTCTTTTGAAAATCAAACATTCTTTGCTGAAAAAACTTTCAAAGCCGTTCCGTTTTCTTACAGGCGCAGAGCTTTCGCCAATTGTCAATAAGAACTTTGAATTTTTGTATTCCTCATTCTTACCGGTTCTTGAAAATAAAGAGTTGTGTGATTATTACATCACACAGGATCTGGAATCCGTTTATCTTATTTGGAACAAATGAACAAAAAAGTCTGTATCGTAATACCTGTTTACAAGCCTCATCCGGACAAAGACGAAATACAGTCTTTTAAGCAGTGCCTCTCCGTTTTGGGTAAATATGATATTTCAATTTTTACTTTTGAAAGTCTTGATTTATCCGAATACCGCAAAATCGCAGATTCGCAGTCTGTAAAACTTTATGTCAAATATTTTGACGATTCTTTTTTTTCATCGATTCATGGCTACAACAAGCTCGTAAGATCACTTGCCTTTTATGAGGCATATTCTGATTATGAATACATTCTGATTTATCAGCTTGATGCATGGGTTTTTTCGGATCAGCTTATTGAATGGTGTGACAAAGGCTATGATTATATCGGTGCTCCATGGTGCAAAGAAAACGCACCACCTTCCGAAACAAACCCTTTTGTAAAATCAGGAAACGGAGGTTTTTCCTTAAGAAGAACCAAATACTTTATTAACATACTGTCTTCCAACAAAAAGCTTTTTACACCGACCGGTATAAAGCAAAAACTGGAAAGGCTTAAAACAAATCCCAGGAGCCTGAAAAAACTTGCAAGGTATTTGGGATACAAAACAGGTATTCTTAATCATATCAGGACTATAAATAATTCCGCACGTCTTGAGGACTGGTTCTGGATTGAAAACTTTGCAAATACGGACACTTATTTTCCTATGAAAGTACCTGAACCTGAAATTGCCATGTACTTTGCATTTGAACAATGGTCTTCGTATTTATTTGAAAAAACTTCCCGCATACTTCCATTCGGTACTCATGCATACAAAAAATATGAGTATGAGACCTTTTGGAAAAACCACATACCGGAAACATTATGAACCTTAAAGAATTATTGGCATGTATACCTTTTGAGATTGAACGTTCTGTCTGTGCAAAACTGAACAGGACTTTTCACCGTTTTCCTTCAAGCAAACCTTTTTTGAGCGGTGACACTTTCCGAAACTTGGCTGATGTTGTTTTTGATGCGCATTCAAATCCGAAAGTCTCGGATATAAAAGAAAACTCGGTGGTGTTTGTTTTTATAGACCTGCTGCCCTTCTTTGTAGAAAAGATTCTGCCGGATGTTACGGCTCATTTTATCCTAATAACGCATAAAGGCGATATAAACATCACAAAAGATTTTGAATATCTGGCTGCCAATCCCAAAATAATCCACTGGTTTGCACAGAACTGCGATTTTGAGCACCCGAAAATCACACCTCTGCCTATCGGTCTTGAAAACCAGGCGTTGCACAATGTTGGGAACACTGCCGATTTTAAGAAACTTTCCAAAAAGAAAAGGAACTATGTATCGAAAATTGTCGTAGCCCTGAATCTTTCCACAAATCCGGACAAACGATATCCATGCTACAGGGCTTTTTGGAAAAAACCGAACGCTGTTTTTATCAACAACATAACAAGTTCAAGCATTTACAGGAAAACTATTTTACAGTACATGTTCATAGCTTCACCGGAAGGAAACGGCATTGATTGTCACAGAACATGGGAAGCCATTTATCTGGGGCTTGTTCCTGTAGTGAACAACAATTATCTCAACCGTTATTTTGCATCACTCGGGCTGCCCATTATCTGTGTGGATGAATGGGAAACCTTTTCGCAAAAAAGCGAACAGGAACTGTCTCTCCTTTATGAGCAGACTATGAAAAACAGCAACACTCAGGCCGCATACTACGATTACTGGGAAAAACTAATTAACAAGTACAAGCACTAATGAACTCTATTATACCTGATGACATTGCAGTATTAGTATTTACATCCGCATTAAATTTGCATGAAAGGGCTTTGTCCGTACAGAAAACATGGATGCGCTCTTTTCCCAAAGGACATCTTGTCGGCGGTTACTGTTATGATCCGTCACTCAGGATGATTTCGCTTCCTAACGTGAAGGAAGATTATTTTTCCGCAACTCCAAAACAGTTTTTGGGGCTCAAGGCTTTATACGAAAAGTATCCCGACACTAAATGGTTTTATATTCTCGGCTGTGACGGCTATGTGTTTTATAAACCGCTTTGTGAACTTTTGAGCAAATACGATGCAACACAAGAATATTACATAGGCGGCAATTTTTTAAAACGCAACATAGAAAACACGGATTATTTTTTTCCGGCGGGCGGTCCCGGATTTGCCCTGTCAAATCCTCTGGTAAAAAAACTACTGCCATACATAGACCGTATACTGGAAGAAATTCCATCCTACCATCTTTTTTATGAGGAAGGTGCCTGTGATGCGGCTATGGGGTGGTTTTTGCTGAAATACCTTGGTATAAAGCCAGTATATGCAGACGGATTTTATACCGTTGCCCCGTATAAATACCCCGGAGACAAGTACTGGAACGGCAGCGGAGAGTTTGTATCCGAGCCCCTGATAGACAATCCGATAGCTTTTCACACGCTCACACTGCGTGAAATGTACATTTTGTCCTCCGGAAGGATTCCTAAAAAGAGAACGTTCTTTGACAAGGTGATTGACAAAATCTCCTGGTATCTTTCAAGAAAGCTGAAGACAAAAAGTCTTGTTAACACAATCTTTGAAAGAGTATACGGCTCTACAAAAATAGATTCCAAATACTGCATCGTTAACGTTGCAGACGGTCTTTACGTAAACGGTCAGAACCGGCTTAAAGAAAGCCTTGTCAAATGCGGCTATAAAGGAGATACATTGTTCTTTTCTTCAATACCACAAGGCTGGCCGTCACATAATGAATCGCCCATGGGATACAAGCCGCTTGCGATACGCGAAGCCATAAGACAAGGTTACGCATATGTACTGTGGGTAGACGCAAACATGGTATGTATCCGCAATCCTGTAAAAATCCTTAAATCACTGCGGAAAAACGGCTATTTTATGCAGTGCGAGTACGCTGTTCCGATGGGAGAATGGTGTTCCGACACAACCTTGGCGGAGTTTGGAATTTCACGGGACAAGTCGCTCAAAATTGTTGAAACACATTCGGGATATATCGGGGTGAGCACTACAAATCCGCAGGCTCTTGCTCTACTTGATGAGTGGTGCAAATACGCGCTTGACGGGAAAACTTTCCGCGGTATTCCTAAAGAATATCCGCTTTCTGAAACAAACAGAAACTACAACAACATTGTTTCTTCAGATAGCCGTGTAAAAGGTCACCGCCATGACCAGACGGCACTTTCTTATCTTGCGTACAAATACAAATGGAAGCTTTCTCACTGTTACAGCAGGAATTTTCAGAGCCTTACGCCCGACGGCAAAAATCATTACGGCAAATCAATAAGCCTTGACGCTGAATTTATCCAAAGCAGGGATACAAAAACACCAAATTATCTGAAAAGGATTGATAAATGGGGAAATAATACAGGTAGAAAAAAAATAAAGTTTATGATACTCTCATTCTTGGAAACTTTTTATAAAAGAGCTTTTTTTATTATAAAGAACAAGCAGCTTTTAAATGTGTATAAAAAGATAGACAAGGATTTATGAGTTTTCAGGATCAACTAGAACAGTTTAAGCAAACAGATTTTCACAAAAAGACTGACTTCATAAAAGACTTTGATTCAAAGGCGGAAAACCTCGACGACTGGCTCTCTATTGCACAGCGTTGGGCAGACTATCAATCAGAAAAAAAAGAACTTTCTACACATATTCCCAAAATAATCCATCAGGTATGGGTAGGCAGTCCTCTTCCCGACAAATATAAAAAATGGACCGAGAGCTGGAAGCGGAACGGCTGGGAATACAACCTGTGGACAGAAGAAAAACTGCTGCCAATCTTTACGGAAGAAGAAAAGGAATGGTACTTTTCAACACCAAACCCCGGTCCGCGTTCCGATCTTGCACGCTACAAGCTGCTTGAGTTATACGGCGGTATCTATTGTGATACGGATTTTGAGTGTCTTAAAGACTTTTCGCCAGTTACAGATACTACAACCCTATTTGCCGGTGTAATCTTTGATACCAAACCTGAAATTGCAGGCGGAATCGTTGGTGCTGTGCCAGCGCATCCGCTTATTACCGAGACCTTAAAAAAGCTTTTGGAATGCAAAAAACTCAATATTGAGTATAACAACATTCTGGACAAAACAGGTCCCGCATTTTTTACACGCATAATACAGGAAAACAAAGAACTCCTTAAACCGACGGATGTTTTCTTTCCCACACATTACCTGTATCCGCTGCCTAATTATGAGGCGGTCAATTCCATTTCTCCAAAAAAGCTCAAACATAAATTCATAAAACCGGAATCTATTGCTATCCATTACTGGGAAGTAAGCTGGACTCCCGGTTCAACATGGCTTATCCGCTGTATAAAAACCATTATAAAAAAGGTTATTTTTTATGAATACTGGAAAAAATAACCTGCTATATTTCTTTATAAAAAAAGCCAAACTTATTATTAAAAAACTTCCACCGGTACAGTATGCGAGAGAACAAAAACTCTTGTCAGGTAGTTCCATCCTTATGCTGCACAGGTGTGAGGAATATGATACGACAAAGCTTCTCCCGAATGAGATTCTTAAAGTATCCCCGCAATATTTAGAACAGTTTATTCAAAAAGCGGCAAAAACACATTCGTTTCTGTCACTGGATGATTTGTCAAAATCTTTGCCTGAAAAACCTTTTATAGTCTTTACCTTTGATGACGGTTACAAGGACAATCTAAAAAAAGCTCTGCCTGTTTTTGAAAAATACGGTGTTCCTTTTACTGTCTATGTTACAACCTGCTTTCCTGACTATACCGCAAACCTTTGGTGGTTTGTACTTGACGACATTATTTCGTCAAATTCCGTGATTAAAACATCAGACGGCGTTGTATGGGATTGTACTACAAAGCAGCGTAAAATTGACGTTTATATGGCGTTAAGGGAAATAATCCTTAAGTTCCCTGCAGATGACTTTGAAAACAAGTTTACGGAATATTTTTCTGGTTACAAAATAAACTTAAAAGAAAAAGCAAAAGAACTTGCCTTGTCCTGGGATGAGGTAAAACAGCTGGCAGATTCACCGCTTTGTACAATCGGAGCTCATACAACAAACCATGTGAATCTGGCAGAGATGGACGATGATGACGCTTATCATGAGATTTTGCAGTCAAAACAGATACTGGAAGAAAAAACGGGGAAACCTGTAAAACATTTTGCATTTCCGTTCGGGACAGCAAATGAAGTTACGGAACGGGAATACGGGCTTGCACAAAAAGCGGGCTTTAAAACGGCTGTCGTATCTTTCGGCGGCAATATAACTGAGTTATCAGAAAAAACAGCATTTTGTCTTCCAAGAAAAATGCTGGTGGATGTATATCATGAGTTTTAAGCTTACAACACCAATTGTATTTATAATTTTCAGCAGGAAAGATACTACACAGGCAGTTTTCAACATAATACGCGAGATGAAGCCGCCGAAGCTCCTTGTAATCGGTGACGGCCCGCGACCGAACAAAGCCGGAGAAGCCGAAAAAGTTGCCGAAACGAGAGCCATCATTCAGCAGGTTGACTGGGAATGTGAAGTTCACACAAATTTTTCGGATGTGAACCTTGGCTGCAGAAAGCGTATTTCAGGCGGACTTGACTGGGCTTTTTCCATTGTCGATGAAGCCATCATTCTCGAAGACGACTGTATTGCTACAAAAAGCTTTTTTCAATACTGCCAGGAACTTTTGGAAAAATACCGCAATGATACCAGAATAATGCTGATTTCGGGTGATAACAAATCATTTTCAAAAGAGGAGCTTGAAACAAGTTATTATTTTACAAGACAAGTGCAGATATGGGGCTGGGCTACATGGAAGCGTGCATGGGAAAAAATGGACATAACCATGACAGACTGGCCCGAGATAGACAAAAAAGGTTTTATGAACCAGTACTCGCCCAACAAAGCCTTTAATTTTTACTGGTGCCAGCTTTTCAGGCTGCTTTATGAAAACAGGATAGATTCGTGGGCTGGTCCATGGGTTTATTCCGTTTGGAAAGAATCAGGCCTTTCAATCGCACCAAAGTACAATCTAATTTCAAATATAGGATTCGGTCAGGAGGCGACACATACAAACGACAAAAGCGTTTTTGACAGTATGGGTACAAAAGACCTGGAGTTTCCGCTTGTACATCCCAAATATGTTATGGCAGACTCCGTCCGCGACAACCGCGAAATGAAAATACGTCTTAAAGACGCAAAACGGCTGCCCTATCCTCTTGATATGTGGGCATCAAAATTAAAGTGGTTTATCATAAAAAGACTGTTAAAGAAATGATTTTTCATGTATTATAAACATATATGAAAACTCATTATATAAAAATCTATGCTGGTATCGGAAACCAGCTTTTTCAATATGCACACGGCTTATTCCTTATGCAGCAGGGAGTCCGTGTGCGTTTTATTTTAAACAGAAATTTTAGCAAAAAAACATTCTTTGATCTGCCTGAAGTTTTCAACATAGACAAGCATCTTTTTACCATTCCGCGCTCAAAACTCTCTCTCCTAATTGCCAAATTCTATGCCAAATATATAAATCGTAACTGGGACACCGGCTACTATCAGGAATACCGTTTTCCGGAATCTGTCGATATATCCAACTTTGCATTTGCTCACGAACAGTTGCTTTCACAAGCATCCTACACATCTCAAATAAAATCCTGCGAGAGTATTTCGATACACATTCGAGGCGGAGACTATCTGCGCACTCAGGAATATGCCGAATACGGCAACATCTGTACAAAAGAGTACTATGAAAAGGCAATAGAAACCATTAAAGCTGTTTACAAAAAACCGGTATTCTTTGTATTTACGAACGATGCTCTGTATGCGCAGAATATGCTTTCCGGTTTGAATGAGGAATTTGTTTATGTAACGGGAACAACGGTTGAATCGGACTTATACCTGCAAAGTATCTGCAAATCAAACATAATAGCAAATTCCACATTCAGCTGGTGGGCGGCTTATCTTAACAAAAACCCGGACAAAACTGTTATTACCCCTGCAAAATGGCACAATGACAGACCTGAGGTGATCAATCAGCTTGTTCCGGCGGAATCCGGCTGGAGACGAATTTGATGAAAATCATAAAAATAAAGAGTGGTCTTGGGAACCAGATGTTCCAGTATGCGTTTGCCAAAACCTGGCAGGCTCTGAGCAACGACAAAGTTCTCCTTGATATATCACATTTCAAACTGGAAAATCTGCACAACGGTTTTGAGCTTGCAGAACTTTTTAACATTGATTTGCCTATTGCTGCGGAAGATGAAGTTAAAAGAATCGGTACCATACCGGATTCATTCGTGAACAGGATACGCCGCAAATACCTTACCAAACCGACACATTATATTGAAAACGAAGAACTATTCGACAAAAACGTTTTTTCATTCAAAGACGACCACTATTTTGAAGGATACTGGCAGAACGAAAAATATTTTGAACCGATAAAACAAAACATAAACAGTATTTTTTCATTCAAAAAACCGCTTAATGCGGAATCCTGCGAAGCAGAAAAACAGATAACTTCTAAAACAGCTTCAATCCACATTCGTCGCGGAGACTATCTTTTGAAAATGAACAGTTTTCTTAACGTGTGCGACCTCGCTTACTATGAAAAAGCATTACAAACCCTAAAGGGCAAGACAGAAATCGACAGAATAATTGTTTTTTCGGATGATTCTCCATGGTGCCGCGACAACCTGAATACAGGCAACATCCCTGTAGTATATGCAGATTGGAATACGGGCAGGGATTCATGGCAGGACATGTATCTTATGAGCAGGTGCATGTACAATATTATTCCCAACAGTTCTTTCAGCTGGTGGGCGGCGTATCTTAACCCCAATCCCGGAAAAATCGTTATTGCACCCGCAATCTGGAAGAAAACCGCCGGCAACACAAAAAAAGAGCTGCCCGCAAACTGGATTAAGATAGAATTATGAACAGCATATTGACAGCATCCGTAACAGTCATAATCCCCGCATATAACGCAGAAAAAACAATTATTTCCGCACTGGAAAGCATTTTTGCACAAACTGTAAAACCCGAAAAAATCATTATAGTAAATGACGGTTCTACTGATAAAACCGAAAAACTTGTAAGTGAATTTGCCGGGCTGCACAAAGAAATCAGCATTGAGTTCATAACTCAAAAAAACGGTGGAGCTTCAAGCGCCAGAAACAACGGGATAAAACGGGCTGATACATCCTATATTGCTTTTCTTGACAGTGATGATGCGTGGCATCCCGAAAAGCTGGAAAAACAGCTGAAAGCCTTTACAGACTATCCAAAAGCTGTTTTTGTTTCTACATCAAGTACAGTAAAAAACAGTTTTTCAAATTCAACAAAAATTGTTCCGTATACAAAGCTGCTGATAAAGAACCACGTTATTACCTCATCAGTGCTTGTAAAGACAGAAATAATTCAACCAATACTGTTCAATGAAAAACTGAAAAGGGCCGAAGACTATAACCTCTGGTTAAAGATAGCACGGCATAATCAAATAGTCTTTATAGATGAAAAGCTTGTATTTTTTGCACCCAAAAGGACATTCGGATCTTCAGGACTATCGGCTGATTTTCATGCCCTCACACTTGATGAAGTGAGGGGTTTTCTTCAGCTTTTTTCACAAGGATTTATAAATTTGGGACAGCTCTGTCTTGCCTTAGGTTCTACTTGTCTTAAATATCTGCGCAAATGTATTATAGTTTATCTTACTTGATTTGATATGGAAAACAAAACTCGAATTCTTTTTACAGCTTCAAGGGTTTCTCATTTTACACAGTTTCATATACCGTACTTAAAGTATTATTATGACAAAGGTTATGAAGTTCACACTGCGGCGCAGGGAACGGCCGTTTTTGATTTTCCGCTGATTCAGCACGAGCTTGTTTTTGACAAAAAAAGGCCTCTTAAAAATCTAAAGGGGATTTTTCTTTTACGGAAGCTTGTAAAGGAAAATCAAATAGATATTGTAATATCAAACGCTACTCTGGCAGGGGCTGTAACGAGAGCAGGTCTTTTGTTTTTTCGGAAACGCCCTGTCATGATTCACAGCTGTCACGGTTATCTTTTTTCAAAGAACACCAAACCGCTGAAAAAACTGCTTCTTGTATCTGTCGAAAGGTTTTTCTCACACGTTACAGACTTGGTAATTACTATGAACAGGGAAGATTACGAAGCGGCTAAAAAATACAAGTTTTGTAAAAACATAGTAAATATTCCCGGAGTCGGGATACAACCTCATAAAATACCAGCCTCTTCCGGGCAGAGTATCCGACGTGAGTTCAATATCCCAAAAGACGCAGTTTTGCTGACATATGCGGCGGAGTTTTCAAACAGGAAAAACCAAGAATCGCTCATCAGGCTTTTGGAGCCTGTCCTTGCAAAGAATGAGACAGTTTATGTCATGCTGGCAGGAACAGGTGCCTGCTATGAAAACTGCAAACAGCTTATAAAAGAAAAGAAACTGGAAGAAAGGATACTGCTACCCGGATATGTAAGTAACATTCAGGATGTACTTGCTGAAACAAACATCGTAATTTCCGCTTCAAAAAGCGAAGGTCTGCCTTTCAATATTATGGAAGCCATGTGTTCCGGAATACCGGTTATTGCTTCACGGGTAAAAGGTCATGTGGATTTAATCATTGACGGAGAAAGCGGATTTCTTTTCTCTCCCGGTGATGAAGAAGAGTTTGAAAGCAAGCTTAATAAGCTGATAAGTGATAAAACACTTTATGAAAAATTCTCCAAAGAAAGCAAAAAAAGAAGTAACTTATTCACATTGGATTCTGTTTTTAATAATGTAACAAACGCTTATGCAATTGTTGATAAGCGACTTTTATGATATGCTTTTGAAAAAATTATGATTAATGAAAACCAAAAAACATTAAACAGAGTTCAGATATTTTTAGACTTACTATTTATTCCTCTTTCGTTTATTATCGCATACTTTTTCCGTTTTGATATTTTTGACGGAACCAACAACCTTGAAACTTTTGAAACGATTCTGCCTGTTTTTATTCTCATGCCGACATATTTTCTTTTGTACTCCGCTTTTGGTCTTTACAGTTCAAGAAGAACAAAACCGTTGTTAAAAGAACTTACATCCATTGTTTACAGCAATATAATAAGTATGCTTGTACTCACTCTGCTGCTTTATATGCTGTCAATTATTCACTTTTCAAGATATTTGATTGTATTCTTCGGCATCATAAATACCCTGCTTACAGGTACTTCGAGAATAATCATAAGAGCCATCCTTACAAACTACCGCAAGCACGGATACAACAAAAGATACTGCCTTTTGATCGGAACCAACGAATTAAGCCGCAAATTCATCGAAAAAACCCGTCAGCATCCTGAATGGGGATATGAAATTTCAGGTATTATTTCGGAATTTGAATTTCACCAGGCAAATTTCTGGGGAATCTCCATAATAAACACACTTGAAAATCTCAGCGAAACCTTACGTAATCAGTATTTTGATATTGTCATTATCGCACTTTCTCCTGCAGATTACTCGTCAATGAACCGTATTCTTCCTATGTGTGAAAAAAGCGGTTCAAGAACTTTGATAATTCCGTATTATACGGAATACATACCTTCAAAACCTGTTATAGAAGATTTGGACGGACTTTCGGTAATTGATACACGCTATGTACCGCTGGATTTTGCTTTTTATCAAATGATAAAAAGGGCTTTTGACATTCTGTTTTCTGCTTTGGCGCTGATTGTTTCTTCGCCGGTAATGATTATTGCGGCGATACTGACAAAGCTGACTTCGCCCGGACCCGTTTTTTACAAGCAGGAAAGAGTCGGATTGAATCAAAAGACCTTCCAGATGTACAAATTCCGCTCTATGCGCGTTCAGACGGAAAAAGACAGCCAGACAATATGGACAACAAAGGATGATCCCCGTAAAACAAAATGGGGTGAATTTATGCGGAAAACAAGCATTGATGAGCTCCCTCAGTTTTTCAACATCCTTACAGGCAGTATGTCGGTAGTTGGTCCCAGACCGGAACGACCGTTTTTTGTTTCACAATTTAAGGAAAGTATTCCGCGTTACATGGTCAAACACCAGGTTAGACCGGGATTGACCGGTTGGGCACAGGTTAACGGCTGGAGAGGCGATACTTCAATCGAGAAACGTATCGAACATGATATTTATTATATAGAAAACTGGACTTTTATGTTTGACATAAAAATAATATTCCTTACAATATTCAAGGGATTTATCAATAAAAATGCATATTAAATGCAGATTTTTTAAACTGACTATTGACATTTTTTAATTATGCATATATATTAGTTTCATCTCGCCGCTGTAGCTCAGTTGGTAGAGCAAAGGACTGAAAATCCTTGTGTCGACAGTTCGATTCTGTCCGGCGGCAAAGCCGTTCCTTTAAAACAGGAACGGTTTTTTTTATCTTCAAAAACCTTTTCTTTTAATCCGACAATATTAACATGAGTTTTATTACATCCATCCCGCATAAATTTATAATTGCCGAAATAGGAACCTCTCACGGAGGTTCATTTGATAAAGCGAAAGAACTGATAGATGCCGCAATTTACGCAGGAGCTGACTGCGTAAAATTCCAGATTGTTTATGCGCATGAGATTCTTCATCCCGATACTGGATTTGTAAAACTCCCTACAGGTAACATTCCCCTGTACGACAGATTTATGGAACTTGAGACTTCGCCCGAATTTTACATAATGTGTGCAGATTATTGCAAAAAACAGAACATACTTTTTTCCGCCTCTCCTTTTGGACTGAAAAGTCTTAAAGAACTAGCAGGAATAAATCCCGCACTGATAAAAATAGCATCACCGGAACTGAATCATTTCCCGCTTTTACATTGTATAAACGAAAACTATAACAAGTTTCCACTGGTTCTTTCCAGCGGTGTTTCCAAACTATCCGACATAGAAAAAGCTCTTGAAGCAACAACAAACGTAAAATCGAGGGCTTTGCTTCACTGTATAACGGCATATCCGGCTCCGGAAGAAGAATATAATCTTAAGGTGATAGAAAACCTTTCCGCCATATTCGGAGTTCCTGCCGGAGTCAGCGATCACAGTATGGATCCGGTTCTTGTTCCTGTACTTTCCGTTGCCTGCGGCGGAAGCATTATAGAAAAGCATATATGCCTCAGCAGGAAAGATTCAGGGCTTGACGATCCTGTAGCTTTGGAACCGGATGATTTTTTAAAAATGGTAAAAGCAGTTCGTCACGCAGAAAAGCTTTCTTTCGCCGAAATAACCGCAGAGATGAGTTCCGAATATGGGAGTGAAAAAGTTTTGCGCATACTTGGGACCGGTAAAAAAGAACTGGCAGCCGCAGAAAAACAAAACTACTCACGGACAAACCGTTCCATTCACTTTATGAGGAGCATGTGTAAGGGAGAAAAAATAACAGAAAACGACATTGCTGTTTTGCGGACAGAAAAAGTTCTTTCTCCAGGGATTTCACCGGAATTTTACAACACCGTATTAGGTGCAGAACTTGCAAGAGATGTACAGAACGGCAGCGGTCTTGTCTGGGCTGATGTTATAAACTGAGAGAACAAAAGTCTCACATTCTGGCATCAATCCATGCCAAAACATCATTCATAACTTCTTCTTTGTTTGTTTCATTCAAAAGTTCATGTCTTCCACCCGGATAAACTTTTAATTCAACATCACTCATTCCATTATTTTTATATATCTCATACAGTTTTTCAACAGTTTTAGCATAGCCGCCGACAGGGTCATCCCCACCTGCAATCATAAAAACAGGGAAAGAACGGGGAATGGCTTTCATTGCCTTTTTTTTATGAATACTATGCAAACCTGTGAACATATCATAATAAAACATTGTTTTGGGAACAAAACTGCATAATGGATCATTCGCATATTTTTGTGTTATAGATAAATCCCTTGTCAGCCAGGCATTTTTACCTTCTGACTCCGGAAAGCGCTGGTTATAACCGGCAAAAGAAATCATTGCCAACAGTTTTGCAGGCTTTTTTTTGCGTCCAAACAGAATACATGTCTTTGCCAGAAATTTCGCAAAAGACATCAGAGCCTGTCTTGGACCAGCTGTACCGCACAAAATACAGCCGTCGATATCATACGAATACTGTTCGATAAAACTCTGTCCTATAAAAGAACCGAAAGAATGTGCGAACAAAAATATCTTTTTTCCCGGAAAATCATTTTTTGCTCTCTTGATAACCTGACGCAAATCCAGAACAACTCTCTGGAATCCCGCCATATCAGCCAGATATCCTAATTCTTCAGGAGAACCGGCCGTCTCTCCATGTCCACGGTGATCCTCCCCATACACTGCAAAACCGGTTGCAGTTAAAAACTCTGCAAATCCGTCATAACGCATAGCGTACTCATTCATACCGTGACTAAGTTGAATTATGCCCCTTATGGTACTTTTTTTATCCGGCAACCAACGATGAACTGCAATCTGTTTACCATCGGACATATGCATAAAAAAAGTTTCTCTCTTCATAATTTTTCCTTTCTTTGATATAGTATCATATTACATGGATTCCAACATAATTACAATAATAAAAATGATCGCACGCGGTTCCGGATTGGGAAAACTTAACGGTAAAAATGTTTTTGTACCAGGTACTTTGCCCGGTGAGACAGTCCAAATAAAGATACAGGAAGAAAAGCGCGATTTTATCGAAGCAAAGCTTGAAAAAATAATTACTCCATCACAATTTCGAATACAGCCGGAATGCAAGTACTATGGGATATGCGGAGGCTGTAATCTCCAGTTTGCCAGTGCCGAATACCAGCGTAAGCTAAAAAAAGAAATTATAACAGATTCCCTTATTCGTGCAGGTGTAAAGGAAGAACAGATTCCTGAAATTGAAACAGAATATGGCAGTGAATGGGGTTACAGGAATCGTTTTCAGTTGCATGACGGCGGTTTGAAAGAAGCCGGCTCATCACAAATTGTTCCAGTAAAAGACTGCCTCACAGCTTGTTCCGAAATACACGAATGTCTGCAGACGGATCAGGTACCAAAAGGTACACGCACACATGTTTTTGGCGCTGACGGCAAAGTTACAACGGCAGTTCTTGCAGAAAAGGCACCGAGAAAGAAGTTTGAAGGTGCCGTTATCAATGAGAAAGAGATTGTCACAGTTCACATAAACGGAAAAGATATTCAGTTTAATGTCCGCGGATTCTTTCAATCCAATCTGCAGATGCTGGAAAAGACCATAAACCGCATAACAGTGAATTTTAGCGGTAAACGTTGTGCCGATATATACAGCGGTGTCGGAACATTCTCTGTTTTTTTGGGTGAACAATTTGAAGAAATGTATCTTGTCGAACACAACAGAGAAGCCCTTATTCTTGCAGAACGGAACCTGAGAGGAATAAGGCACCAGAGTTACGGAGTCAGCGGCGAAAAATGGACGCAACTTTCTGATTCAAAACAAAAATTTGATGCAGTAGTTATAGATCCGCCCAGAAGCGGCATGGAAAAATCCGTACGGGAATGGATAAAAGCTTCGCAAATACCGCAAATTCGTTTTCTTTCCTGTGATCCTGTCACTTTTGCCAGAGATGCTCAGGATTTAATTTCTTTTGGCTACAAGCTTGTAAACCTGTGTCTCCTCGACTACTACCCGCAGACTAGTCACATAGAGTCTTTAGCAATTTTTATTCTTTAAAAGCCTATAAACTATGTAAAAACCTATATTTTTCGCTTAATCTTTTTTTTCAGCCTCCGATAAATAAGTATTGGAATCAGGAGGCTCGTATGGTACGAGGTTGGTATATCGGCGCAAGCGGAATGAGCGCCCAGCAGAACCATTTGGATGCAATCTCTAATAATCTTGCTAATGTGGACACAAACGGATTTAAACGTGATGTTACAGTAAGCAAAAACTTTTCTGAATTATTGATTCGCAGAATGAAAGCAGACGGCGAATATAAATTCTACGGCGGTTCAGCTGATGCAGCACCTATTGTCGGAAAACTCGGACTTGGAGTAGAAACAAACGAACTTTATACTGATTTTGAACAGGGTTCATTCAAGAATACAGGTGCTTCTACTGATATAGCACTTACAGGCGAAGGTTTTTTTGCTGTTCAGACACCAATGGGCGAGCGCTATACAAGAAACGGTAACTTTATAATCGGCAAAGAAGGAATCCTCGAAACAAAAGAAGGTTATCCTGTTCTTGGTGAAAATGGAATTATCCAGCTCACTGATAAACACTTTAAAGTTAATGATGATGGAATCATAACAGAAGAAAATAACGAAGTCGTTGACAGACTTAAGCTTGTCCGTTTTGACAACGAAAGATACCTTAAAAAACAGGGCAGCAGCCTTTACATAGATACTGAAATTTCTGGCAAAGCATATATCGCTGAGGGAGAAGAGCGCCCTTCCCTTTTGCAGGAATATGTTGAAACATCAAACGTTAACGTTGTTAATGAAATGGTTCAGATGATCGAAGTAAACAGGGCATATGAAGCAAATCAAAAAACTATCCAGTCAGAAGATTCAATGATGTCAACTTTATGGTCAAAAGTTGCAACACTTAGATAATAAGGAATAAAAAATGGTAAGAAGCTTATGGACAGCTGCAACCGGAATGAACGGACAGCAGGCAAACATTGATACAATTTCCAACAACCTTTCAAATGTAAATACAAGCGGTTATAAAAAACAGCGTGTTGAATTTGAAGATTTGGTATATCAGAACGTAAAAAGAGCAGGAACTCCTGCTACGGAAGACACGGTTACACCTGTTGGAATTCAGATGGGTAGCGGTGTTAAGGTTGCTGCAACACAGAGAATGTTTGATCAAGGTTCATTACAACATACACAGAATGCTACTGACCTTGCCATCGAAGGTGAAGGTTTCTTCCGCGTTCAGCAGTATGACGGCAGTTATGCATATACACGTGACGGTTCATTTAAGATTGATTCAAATGGTCAGCTCGTAACTTCCAACGGATTGCATGTTATGCCTGAAATTATCATGCCGGAAGGATTTCTTATCGATACACTGGCTATCAGCAGAGACGGAAGAGTAACAGTAAAAGTTTCAGGCAATGATATTCCTATGCAGGTTGGACAGATTGAGCTTTACAGATTTCCGAACCCTGTAGGTCTTAAAGCCGATGGAGATAATCTTTTTATTGTAACAAATGCATCCGGGGATCCTATAGCCAATCGTCCAGGATTTGACGGTATGGGTGAAACTCATCACAAATTCCTTGAAATGTCAAACGTTTCAGTTGTAAATGAAATGGTTTCGATGATTGTTGCCCAGCGTGCGTATGAGTTCAGCTCAAAAGCAATACAGACAAGCGACAATATGCTTTCAACAGCAACTAACTTAAAGCGGTAAACGGAGAATAGCACATGCCGTCAGCACTTAACATAGCAGAGTTTTATAACAGAACAAATTCTGTAAACATTCCTTCAGGCGGAATAGCTGGAATGAGCGCCTCAAAAATGGCTCAGACCAATAACGAAATTTCAAAGTTTCAGGCATTGATTGACGGTATCCAGGCTGGAATGGAAAACAAGAGTTCTCTTTCATCCGAACAGATAACTGAAAGTGGCAGACTTAACGGTGATTTTGTTTCTGGAATGGCAAATGCCTTTGCAAATCCCGCAGATAAATCTGCTATGCCTTCAGGAGCCGCTGCAAACGCTGTCGGTGCTCATGGTATGGCTTCATCCGAAAAGATTGACAAAAGCAGTAAGCTGTATGAACAGGCTTTGGAACTTGAATCATATTTTGTAAAAATCATGCTTGGTTCAATGCGCAATACAATCAGTAAAACTAACCTGTTCGGTGAAAAAAACTCATATGCTCAGGATATGTATGAGGACATGCTTTATGATGAATATGCTTCTGCAATGACAAAAGCCGCAGGTTTTGGTCTGGCAGATCAGGTTTATCTTCAGCTTGCCGGAAAATAAACAACTTCTTTATTTTTTATTTGCTAAAATAACATTTTACGTCTATAATAAATCTGTACGTATTTTATGTACAGATTTATTTTTTACAGGGGATAATATGGCAGGAAAATTTGTTATTTCAAAAGCCAAAAATGGTGTAAAATTCAATTTAAAAGCAGGCAACGGTGAAATCATTGCTACATCTGAAGTGTATACAAGTGATGCAAGTTGCAAAAACGGCATCGAGAGTGTAAAGAAAAATGCACCTGTTGCTGCAATCGAAGATCAGACCGTAGACGGCTTTGCAACAGAAAAAAATCCTAAATTTGAAGTATATAAAGATAAAGCCGGTGAATTCCGCTTCCGTCTTAAGGCATCAAATGGACAAATTATTGCAACCGGTGAAAGCTATCCGGCTAAAGCAAGCTGCTTGAAGGGCATTGAATCAATAAAGAAAAATGCACCTGACGCTGCAACAGTTGAAGAATAAGATTTATAGAAAGCTGTCTTGTAAAGAGACAGCTTTTTTATTTGTTTTTTCTTTGCGGTAGTTGTGCAATAACGATTGCACCAAACATCAAAAAACATCCACAGATATTTCTTAATGTCATTTCTTCGTTTAATAAGAGCATACCGCCTAAAACACTGAATACTGTCTCAAGGCAAAGAATTAATGATGCTTGGGAAGGTTCAGCGTCTTTTTGCGCGACAACCTGTAGAGTATATGCTATACCGACAGAACAAAAACCACCGTACAAAATCGGTATCAATGCACCTTTAACAGCTCCAGCGGAGATTTCTTCCGTATAGAATGCAATGATAAGGCTGAAAAAGGAACAAACGGCAAATTGTACGCTTGATAACTCCAAAGGATCTGTTTTTTGCGAAAAATGGTCTATAATCAGAATATGGAATGCCCAAAAAAGAGAACCGACAAGGACAATTAAATCACCCTTACCTATTTTGAATTTTTCAGTAACAGTTAACAGATAAAGTCCCAGCAACGCAATTATCACTGCAATCCATGTCATGGCTCCGGTTTTTCGCCCCATAAACAAACCTATTACAGGAACTAGAACCACATACAAACCAGTAACAAAACCTGCTTTGCCTGCTGTTGTTGTTTCAATACCTATTTGTTGCAAACTTGCACCTGCAAACATGCATATTCCGCACAATATACCGGCAACGAGCAGGTTCTTCGCAGTATTTTGAACAGAAGTTCCATGTCTTTTACGATAAACAATAAGCGGCACAAGAGACAGACTGCCAAGGGCAAAGCGTATTCCGTTGAACCAAAAGGGTTTGAGATATTGCGCACCGAATCTTTGTGCTGAAAATGCAAATCCCCATATAAGGGCAGTAAGGAATAGTAAAATATTTGCCCGTATTTGTTTTTTGTTCATAAAATCCTTTTAAAGTTTAATCAGCGCAATACAGAATCCGGTATATATTTTGCGGCAATGCGCACAAGCGAATCAATTTGTTCCTGTGTATATGGCACAAGAGATTCATAGTTTTTATCAAGGCAATTGTCGTTTCTAAAACGGGCAAAACGCCATGCTGCATCTTTAGGTAAATATTGTGCCATATCAGCAATATCTTCTTCATTTACCAGATTAGGAACAAGAACCGTACGGAATTCACGCTTTTCAGATGATAATTGCGAAATAATGGAAATTGATTTTTTTATTTTTTCAGATACTTCTTTTCCGCATAAGGTGTATTTTTCAGGTGTTGTTTTAAAATCCATAGCGACAAAATCAGGAATAAGAGCTGTATTTGAAAAAAGAGATTCAAGTTTTTCAGGGAAAGTTCCGTTAGTATCCAGTTTTATAAGATAACCAATACTTCGCGCATCCCGTATTAGTGATTCCAAACAGGAACTCATACATGGTTCTCCGCCTGAAATAACAAAACCGGAGAGAACATTTTTACGCTTTTCAAGGTGAGCTATAACTTCTTCATATGTTACGCAGTCATAATCATCTGTTTTTCCGGTAACAAGCTCAACGTTATAACAATACGGACACCTAAGATTACAGCCGTGTAGGAACACGGCTGCTGCAACTTTCTGCGGATAATCAACCAGAGATGTTTTTATCAGAGCTCCGATTTTCTTTTGTCTGTTTTCGCCTTCTAGCATACTGCTGCAACCGGCTCAAAAATTGCAGCCAGTTCGGAAACTGAGTGTGCTCTTGCGCATTCACAGTCATTTGCATCATAAACAATAACTGTAGGAGCGGCAAAAACTCCGAGTTCAGAAGCCTTGGCAAATCCTTCTTCAGAATCAACGTCAATCATTGTTCCGGGAATTATTACATTTGCCATATATTCTTTTACAGGCGGACAATTTGGACATGTTGCCCTTGCAAACAATTCATAGCGGGCAGGAGTAAAAGCACTCTTTGTATTTTCATTTGCTTCTGCAGTATGGGCAACAGGTGCAGCTGCTTTTTTATCCATAACGGTCTCTGCAGCATTTTTATTGTCATATACAAACATTTTTCTGTGATTATATTCGTCACGCTTACCTTTGTTCCAGTTTCTTACAGAACGGTAATAACCTACAATTCTTGCATATACTTCTGTTTCGCTGCCTTTTACATTGGCAAGAGCTTCTTTTGTGCGTGCAATTTCAGCATCTATAGCTTCCAAAGTTCTTCCTGTTGTTTCCATAATTTTTTCCTCCCAAACTTGTAATAATTCAGTTACATTATATATCGGTAACTTTTTACTACATCTTTACTAAATATAGTGTGCTTTTTGATTTTTTGCAAGCTTTTTACACTATATTTAGTGTTAATCTTTTTTTCGTATTTTAATTTGTCTGTCCTGCGGCCGCCAACAGATCTGCCCTTTCGGCTTCAAGCTTTGTAAGCTTTCTTTGCAGTTCGTATGCTGCTTCTTCCTTACATTTAGGACATTCAAACTGTTCACCGTTCAAGTAACCGTGAATACGGCAGATTGAATAAGTCGGCGAAATCGTAAAGAAAGGAATACGATAACTTGATGCAATTGAGCGAACCAAATCACGGCATGTTTTCCAGTCACGTACAGCTTCACCCATGAATACGTGGAACATTGTTCCTCCGGTATACTTGGTCTGCAATGATTCCTGATGATCAAGAGCTTCAAAAACATCGGCGGTATAATCTACCGGCAGCTGGGAAGAATTTGTATAGAACGGTTCTTCTTCACCTGATGTGATAATATCCGGATATGTCTTTTTGTCGTGTTTTGCAAGTCTGTACGAAGTACTTTCCGCAGGAGTCGCTTCAAGGTTGAACAACTCACCGGTAGTTTCCTGATAGTCTGCAAGACGTGTTCGCATATGAACGAGAACTTTTTCCGCAAAGGCTTTGCCTTTTGCAGTCGTAATGTCTGTTCCCAAAAAGTTCATGCAGCATTCGTTCATACCGCACAATCCAATTGTGTTAAAGTGGTTGTCAAGCTTTTTAAGATAACGGCTTGTATACGGAAAAAGTCCGCCATCAAGAAGGCGCTGAATAACCTTACGCTTTGTGCAGAGGCTTTCTTTTGCCAGATCCATAAGGTAATCAAGTCTTGCAAAGAATTGTTTTTCATCCTTTGCAAGATAACCGATTTGAGGCAGGTTTATTGTAACAACGCCCAAAGAACCGGTAAACTCGTCCGCACCGAACAAACCGCCACCGCGTCTGCGCAATTCGCGTTTGTCTAGTTGAAGACGGCAACACATTGAACGTACATCACTCGGATTCAAGTCTGAATTTACAAAGTTTTGGAAGTTCGGAGTACCATACTGCGCTGTCATCTCAAACAAAAGCTTTGCATTTTCGCTGTCCCAGTCAAAGTTCTTTGTAATATTATATGTTGGAATTGGATAGGCAAAACCGCGTCCCGCTGCATCGCCTTCAATCATCAGTTCAATAAAGACCTTGTTGATCATATCCATTTCTTTCTGACAATCGCTGTATTTAAATGGCATTTCCTTACCACCGACAATGGCAGGCTTGTCTTTTAAGTCATCAGGACATACCCAGTCTAGCGTGATATTTGTGAACGGCGCCTGAGAACCCCAACGGCTCGGTGTGTTTACACCGAAAATAAAGCTCTGGATGCACTGGCGGACTTCTTTCTCTGAAAGATTGTCTTTTTTGATAAAAGGAGCAAGATAAGTATCAAAAGAACTGAAAGCCTGTGCTCCCGCCCACTCATTCTGCATAATACCGAGAAAGTTTACAATCTGATTTACCAGTGTTGAAAGATGCGTTGCAGGTGTTGACGTTATTTTGTCAGGAACACCGCCCAAACCTTCCGCAATCAGCTGTCGGATAGACCAACCCGCACAGTAGCCGGAGAACATTGACAAATCATGTATATGAAAAGCTGCTGTTTTGTGGGCTTCCGCAACTTCCTGCGAATAGATATTACGCAGCCAGTAATTTGCTGTAATTGTACCTGAATTGTGAAGAATAAGACCACCGAGCGAAAAATTGACATTTGCGTTTTCATTTACACGCCAGTCGGACTGATTTAAATAACCGTCCATTGTGTCATTTATATCGAGCATAAGACTTTTCGCATCACGGATTGCGTCGTGTCTTGCTCTGTACAGAATATAGGCTTTGGCAACCGCAACTTCTTTATTACTTATAAGAACATTTTCAACAATGTCCTGAATTTCTTCAATAGCAGGAATAGAATGCTCATGGCGCATCGACATCATTTCCTTAAGTTTTTTTTCAACTTCCTTTGTCAACTGCCTTGCTTTTTCCATATTCGGTTTTTTTTCTACAGCCTCAATGGCTTTTCCGATTGCAGCCGTGATTTTATCCGAATCATACGGCTTAATTTCTCCGGAACGCTTGACAACGCTCTTAATAACAAGCCCCGCCCTTTTTTCTTCCTTGTTGTCAAGAAAGTTCTTCCATTCCGGAAATTCTTTTTGGTCGCTCACCCTAATCCTCCCACATTTTTTACCTCTTGTATAAATTCATCAATGTTTTCAAAGTGACGATACACAGAAGCAAATCGTATATAAGCTACTTTATCTGTTTCAAATAGTTTTTCCAAAACTAAATCCCCAAGTTCCCGGGTTGTTATTTCATTTGAGATTTTGCCTTTCATTACGGCTTTGTCTTGAATGTCGTTTACTATATTGTCGATTTCTGTATTGGAAACAGCTCTTTTTTCCAAGGCACGTTCAATGCCTTTTTCAAGCTTTGTACGGTCAAACGGTTGTCGTCTTCCGTCACGCTTTACTACCATGAACTGCTTTTCTTCTATATGTTCGTAACTGGTAAAACGATAACCGCAGCTGATACATTCTCTTCTTCTGCGGATACTTTCACCGTTGGCCATAGTACGAGATTCTATTACTTTATCATCAAAACTGCCACAATACGGGCAACGCATAACCCACCCCAGAGGTTAACCACATATAGTGGTATACTCATCTCTACAAGCCTACATCACACTATATATAAAGTCAAGCATTTTTTCTATTTTGGACTCAAAAAAAAATACGGCTTTTGAGATATATGTCAAAAATGAGATTCTGGAGAATTCACAATAAAAAATTCCTTACCAAATTTGCAAATTCATAACAGAAATGTTAGCATAGGATTACGGAGTTTTAAATGTTACAAAAAGATTTTGCACTAAAAATTTTTGAAGGTTTTTCCATTGAACGCTGGAACGATCTTATAAGACCCTTTGATCTCATCGAGATGGACAAGTCAGCCGAAAAAATGGTTCTGGTTTATATAATTGGTAAATTTGAAGAACAAAAAGGTAAGAAGATTGACTGGGAATGGTTGATATATGCTTCTCTTTTTGAACTGCTCCGAAAAATCGCCTTGTGTGACATAAAATCTCCCGTACAAAGAATGATACGCAAACAGTATCCGGCAGAATATGCAAAACTCAATGAATGGGTGTTTGAACAGTACGAAACACTTATCACGGATGAAGATTTAAAATACAAGTTCAAAAAATACATTGACCAGAACACAAACAAGCAGCAGGAGGAAACTCTTGAAATGCGCATATTCAGAGCTGCACACAAATATTCAACCATGCGTGAATTCGAAATGCTTGCGCCTCTTAATGAATCAATCCGACTGGCAAAAATAGAAAAGGAACTGAATGAGGATATAGGTGAGTATTTGGATTTTAAAGGACTTCAGCTGCTTTTGACAAAACAGAAACCTTATGAATTTCTGCTTATGATAGAAAAATTAAGGTTTCAGACAAGATGGAACCAAACTCCGAGAGTTCCCAAGACAACGGTTTTAGGTCATTCATTTTTTGTCGCCATCATTACCCTGATACTCGGACGGGAATGTGGCGCTGAAATGTGTAAAGCTCGTGTCTACAACAACTTTTTTTCAGCTTTATTCCACGATCTGCCGGAAGCTGTTACCCGCGACATTATCTCGCCGGTAAAACAGGCAACACGGGAACTTCCTTCCATTGTCAAAGACATAGAAGACAAAATCGTGCATGAAGAATTGTATCCGCTTATGGAAGACTTTTATGCGGAAGAACTTCTCTATTTTACAAGCGATGAATTTGAAAACCGAATCCGATTTGCCGATGTAAATGTTCAGCATGTTTCATTTGAAGACCTTAACACCAAATTTAACAGTGCCTCTTATTTTCCTGTAGACGGTAAACTTGTACGTGCTTCTGATCACATAGCCGCCTTTTTGGAAGCAGACAGTTCCATAAATTACGGTATAACTTCGCAACATTTACGAGAGGGAAGGAACAATCTTCTCAAACTGTATAAAAAAGGTGTAAAGGTAAATGGCATCGATGTCGGAGCCTTTTTTGACACTTTTGAACATTAAGTACACTTGATAATAACAATTATTTAGACTAAAATCTCAATATATTTAAACTACTCGGAGAACTTATGAAACGTCTAATTCTTACATTAACAGCACTTTTATGTATGTGTTCCATTTTTGCATTCGGGAAAAAAGACAAGTCTTCAAATGACAATTCCCTTGCAAAAATTAAGGAAAGAGGAACTTTTATCCTTGGTCTTGATGACTCTTTTCCTCCATATGGTTATCGTGATGAAGACAACAATATTGTTGGTTACGATATAGATCTTGCTGCAGAAGTATGCAAAAGACTTGGTGTAAAACTTGTATGCCAGCCGATTGACTGGAATGCAAAAGAGATGGAACTTAACACAGGTAACATTGACTGCATCTGGAATGGTTTTACAATCAACGATGAACGTCTTGCCGCAATGGCATTCACAGCCGCATATGTTGACAACTCACAGATTGTTGCCGTAAGAAAAGATTCCGGCTACAAAAAGCTTGCCGACCTCAAAGGAAAGAAAATCGGACTCCAGGCAGGTTCAAGCGCAGCTGACGCATTGGATTCCGCACCGGAATTTAAAGCTTCTCTCAAGGATGTTGTTGAATTCAAAGACAACCTTACTGCACTTATGGACCTTGAAGTTAAAGGCGTTGACGGCGTTATACTCGACATTGGCGTTGCACAGTCCGCTATTAAGAAAGACGGAAAAGCCTTTGTAATTCTTGACGAAGCAGTTGCATCCGAACAGTATGGCGTTGGTTTCCGCAAAAATGATATTGCTCTTCGTGATGCTGTTCAGGCTGAACTCGAAGCAATGGTGAAAGACGGAACAATGAAGAAAATCGACCTGAAATGGTTTAACGAAGAAAAATCCGTAATCGGTAAATAATGCAGAAACTTTTTATGGCAATGCTTTCAGGGACGGTTGTTTCCCTGAAAGTATTTTTTCTTACATTATTGTTTTCTATCCCCTTAGGATTGATAATCTCTTTCGGCAGAATGAGCAAAATAAAGATTATAAATCTGCCGGTAAAAGCTCTCATGCTTGTCATAAGGGGAACACCACTTATTCTTCAGCTCATTTTTATCTATTTTGCACCATATTACATTCTAAAAATTTCTTATGACCGTTTTGTTGCAGCAATAATAGCGTTTTCCATAAATTATGCATGTTACTTTGCCGAAATCTACCGCGGAGGAATAGAATCCATTCCAAGGGGCCAGTATGAGGCAGCACAAATGCTGGGACTAACAAAGGCAAAAACTTTCTTTCGAATTATCCTCCCTCAGGTTTTCAAACGTATACTTCCGGCAGCAGGCAACGAAGTTATTACACTTGTAAAAGATACTGCGCTTGCCCAGACAATCGGTGTTGCGGAGTTATTCCGCGCTGCACAGAACGCTGCAAGCCGCGAGTTTTCTACCATGCCTATTTTTATTGCGGGTGCGTTCTATTTTGTAATGAACTGGGTTGTTTCGTTTACATTCTCCAAAATGGAAAAATCCCTTTCGTATTACAGTTAGACTTTTTTTCTTCTATTTTCGATAAAGTTTTCTCACACATTGTAAAAAACTGTGTTATAATTTTTTTATATACACAGGAGAATTGCATGAAACGCGCTCGCAAACCTTATCTCGCAAAAGAAGAATTCTATACTTTTTTCAAGCAAATTCCTAAAGCGGAACTGCACCTGCACCTCGAAGCCGTAATAAGCCGTCAGACAATCTGTCGTTTTTACCAACGCAGACACCCGGACGCAACCGCAGAACAGGCAGATACTGCAATTACAGAAATGTTTACTTATTCGGATCTCAACGGTTTTATTCAGGCATACCTTGAGGTTCAGGACTTGTACGAAGATCCTTCCGATTTTGACTATGTGTTTGCTGACCTTGCCGATTACCTCGTACGGAACGGCATTTGTTACGCGGAAGTTTTTGCTGCACCGAGCGCATTCATAAAAAAAGGCTGGGATTTTTCAGAACTGATAGATACGTATCATCGAAATGTACTTAAAATAAAGGAAGAAACAGGAATAGACGTTCGCCTCTTAATTGATGTTTCGCGCACTTTTGGTTTTGAAAACGCAGAAAAGAACCTTCAGCTTCTGCTTGCATACCGCATTCCTGAAATTATAGGAATAGGACTGGGAGGTTCCGAGCAGAAAGGTCCTGCAAAATTGTTCGGCAACGTATTTGACAAAGCCCGCAAAAACGGCCTTGTAACGGTAGCTCATGCCGGAGAAGACGCTGGTTCTGAATCAATCTGGGATTCCATCAATATTCTTCATGCGGCGCGCATAGGACATGGAACTTCGGCGGCACTGGACGAAGAACTGATGCAGACTCTTGCAAAACGTAAAATTCCGCTTGAAGTATGCCCCACAAGCAACGTATTTACCCAAAAATACGTAAAATCAATTTCAGAACATCCAATTCGAACTTTTTTTGACAAAGGAATTGTTGTTACGCTCAACTCAGACGATCCGCTGTTTTTTGGCGCAGAACTTTTGGACGAATACTGGAATATGTATTCCCAAACAGGTTTTAAATTAAAAGAACTTAAACAAATTATACACAATTCGTTCGACGCGTCATTCCTTGATGAAGACAAAAAGCGTTCGTTCAATGAATTGGTAATAAAAAAATGGAAAAAAGAAAAGATATGACTGCATGGTAAATTATTCGGCAGCAGTTTGAAAGGCTTGTTTAAGAAAAGCAGCCCACTCAAAGAAAAAGGTATGACATTCGTAAAAAAATCACTGATTATGATTGGCGTACCGGTTGCATTGTTTTTTGTACTTACAACCATTATTGCAACATCTTTTGTTTCGCGTTTTTCCGGCAGACAAGTTTCTTCTTTTATGCAGACACATACGCAAAAATGTGTTCTTGAGCTTGAAAACGAACTTACCGCGCCCATGAAGATGACCGAAGCAATCGCATGGGTCTTTAAGGATGGCTATTACAAAAGTGATGCTGATACCGAAAAGGTGTTCGTAAATATGTCGCTCGCATATCCAGAGTTTTCGGGCTTTTATGGTTGCCGTACCAACAAAACTATGTTTACAACCCCAAACCTCACGCTTCCCGAAGGCTACGATCCTACAAGCCGCGGCTGGTACAAGGGTGCCGTACAGCGCCAGGGCGGCATGTTCTATTCAGATGTGTATATTGACGCTTTTACCGGCGACCTTGTTGTTACATTTTCACAGGCGGTTTATAAAAACGGTGAACTGGACGGTGTTGTTGCATTTGACTATCCGCTGACTGACCTTCTGAGGCTGTTAAGCAGCCTTAAGACCGCTGAAACTGACCAGTCGTTCATTCTGTCGCCGGAAGGCAACTTTTTTATGCACGAAAAATACACGCCCGACGAAAATATTCTCAGTGTCGAAGGCGGCATATACAAAACGCTCGGAGAAAAACTGATTTCTGAGCACGATGATATTGTATACGGCAAAATGGACGGTAAAAAATACAGGTTCATCGCCATGCCCATGAAGACTACGGGCTGGTACTATGTACTGGGTAAACTTGAGAGCGATGTAAATGCAAACACAAGACAGGTTTCACGTCTGCTTGCCGTATCGTTCTTTGTGCTTTTCATAGTAATTATGACCATTACCGGTCTAATAATGAAGAATATGCGCTCAAAGGAAGAATCTTTGAGTGAAAAGCTGTTTGCCGAAACACAGAATCTTGTTGTTTCTTCCAAAGAAAATGCGGCTACTGCGCAGAACCAGAGCACGGCTGTAAAAGAAATTGTCGCCACAATGGAAGACAACACTGCCCTCTCCGAAAACATTTCCACAAAAATCAAAGATGTTTCGGGCGTTGCAAGCAAAACGAGCGGCGATGTTGCCGAAGGTGTTTCATATCTCGAAGAAAACGTCCGCCAGCTGCACGAAATTGCGCTTGCAAACCAGACTACCATCAACGGCATCAAATCACTCGGTGATAAAATTGAAAACATCTGGGACATTGTAACGCTTATTAATTCCGTAGCGGATCAGGCAAAAATAATCGCATTCAATGCAGAACTTGAAGCTTCAAGCGCTGGTGAAGCAGGAAAGAACTTTCATATTGTCGCAAGCGAAATCCGCCGCCTTGCTGACGGCATCATCGACGGCACAAAAGAAATAAAGGAACGGATAAACGAAATTCAGGATTCGTCCGATAGTCTTATTCTTGCGAGTGAAAGCGGTACCGAAAAAATAAAGGCAGGTGTTGACAACGCTAAAAGCCTTGAAGCGAGGTTCAGCAGTATTAAGAATGCGTCCGAAATCACAGCGGAAAGTGCCGGCGACATCACCACAATTATTCAGCAGCAGGCGCTTGCCAGCGAGCAAATTCTTATCACACTGAGAGAGATTGCTTCAGGCGTTGAAAAATTTACGGCTGCGACAGGAAGTATTTCCACCGCATCGGAGAACTTAAAATCAATCGCGGAGGACTTGAGTTGATAAAGTAAATCGCTTTTTTACAATTCAATAATCCCGTGTTATAATTTTTCTATAATTAAGGAGAACACATGAAAAAGAAATTATTTTCACTTAGTTTCAAACAGGTTCTTAGTATTATTTTGCCGCTTGCAATCATCGCAATCTACGCAACTTTTTCAACATTATTCATTCTTAATATGGTTCTGGAACAGAATGTTTCAGAAAAAGCACAATGGGCAAATGATCAGGTGCAGTATGAAACAAAGATTGCATTTGAAACTCCTTCCATAGGTGTTAATTCACTTGCAGAATCTATAGTAAGCGATACAAGTGCTGAAAATATTTCATACTTACTTAAAGTGTTCGCAAAGAATTATCCTCAATGTGTTGAATTCTTCTTTGGTCGGAACGGTTACTCAAGTTTTATGACAAATGATAACTGGACCGCACCAAAAGATTTTGATTATACGAATGCGGCATGGTACACAGGTGCGAGAGACGCTAAAGATACTATTTTTGCGGCTGTTGTAAATAACTCGCATATTGATAATGATAAATGCATCATTTTTTCACGCGCCGTATATGATAAACAGAACAGATTCATAGGCGTTGTAGGAACAGAACTCCCGTTTGCAAAACTCGCGGAAATTGTTTCATCAGTTTCTGTTTCTCCTAATTCAAAATCTTATTTAGTTGATGATATTCCAGGTTTTGTAGCACAAAATACTATAAACCACAAAACAATTGAACCAAAGAATTTTTTTGACGGAACTAAGAAAGCTTTTGTAAAAGATGATACTTTTTATGCTGTTCAATTGCTTAACGGTTCTCCGTGGTTTCTTGTTACAACCGGTCCTATGTCTGATTTTACCGGGGAAATTCGAAAATGGGTCAATATAATCGTTCTTGTTATAATTGCTCTTATAATTGGAAACGTTATTTATAACGGATACATTTACAGCAAGACAAACCAAAAAGAACACGCTATAGGTGAACAGCTTCTTGCTGAAACACAGAATCTAGCGGTTTCTTCAAAGGAAACAGCGGCAACGGCGCAGGATCAGAGCGCGGCCGTTAAAGAGATTGTTGCCACAATGGAAGACAACACTGCCCTGTCAGAAGATATTTCACAAAAAATCAAAGACGTATCGGGCGTTGCAAGCAAAACTAACAGTGATGTTACCGAAGGCGTTTCCTATCTCGAAGAGAATGTACACCAATTGCACGAAATTGCGCTTGCAAACCAGACTACAATAGACGGTATTAAATCGCTCGATGAAAAGATTGAGAACATATGGGACATCGTAACGCTTATAAATTCCGTAGCGGATCAGGCAAAAATCATCGCGTTTAACGCGGAACTTGAAGCTTCAAGTGCAGGCGAAGCCGGTCGTAACTTTCACATTGTTGCAACGGAAATCCGCCGTCTTGCAGACGGTATCATCGATGGTACAAAAGAAATAAAAGAAAAGATTAACGAAATTCAGCAGTCATCCGACAGCCTTATTCTTGCCAGCGAAAGCGGTACCGAAAAGATTAAGGCCGGTGTTGAAAACGCAAAGAACCTTGAGGAGCGGTTCGGCAGCATCAAGAACGCTTCAGAAATTACCGCATCAAGCGCTGGTGACATCACAACAATTATTCAGCAGCAGGCGCTTGCCAGTGAGCAGATTCTTGTTACACTCAAGCAGATTGCTTCAGGTGTAGAAAACTTTACAATGGCAACTGAACACATCTCACTTGCATCACAGAACCTCAAAAAGATTGCCGAAGACTTGAGTACCCGCAAGACAGAGGAAAATACATGAACGAAGAGATTATAGATCAGATAGAAGCCAATAACAAAGAGACAGTTGAGAACGTTGAAGAAAAGCACATGACCACATGGCTTGTGTTTTTAATCGCCAATAAAAAATATGCTGTACGTTCAAGCGATGTTCTTGAGATAATACGTGATGTTTCAGTGTACAAACTGCCGTTTATGCCATCATATATTGAAGGTGTTTTGAACCGGCGCGGCGATCCTTTTACCGTAATTAATCCACGCTCTTTAATCGGCGATACTGAAACAACACCGCCTCAGGAGCCTCTGTTTATGATTTTAAAGCAGGTAGATGACCAGCTTTCGATTCATATTTCGGACATTCTGTTTTTTACTGAAATGGAAGAAGGTGACTTGAATCTTATTCCGGGCGGCAATGAAGAAGGTTTTTTTCTAGGAACGCTCGCATACAGCGGCGAAGAAATTCCAGCGCTTAATCCGGCTGCCTTTGAAGCTCTGATAAGGAAAGACCTTGGAAGTGCATAATCATTTTACCTGCATTGCATACGACACAGTAGATTTTCTCATTCAGAGCAAGTATGTGGTTTTCGGCATTTACCTTGATGTTGAAAACGGTCTGCGGAACATAGTCTTCAACCGTGAAACACTACCACATATTCGCATCGGCAATCTTCTCGAAAAAGAATTCCTGTGTAATCCGGTTGAAGAAAGCAATGTTGTTCTCGTAATGAAAATGCAGGATTTTGAGAATGATGTACAAAAAGCAGTTGTAAATTATACCGAAACGGCTTTTCCCGCGAGCGGCAATTTTGCCCTATCGGTAAACAGTGCAATTTCAAGTCGTATTATTGATATTTCAAACCTGCGTCTGCTTCCGCAGGGTATACGGTCACGACTGACGGAATGCGGTGTGTGCGCCATCGGTTTTAAACCAGACGGCAAAAACAAAAATTTGGTACGCAAGCAAATTCTTATATCACCTGACAATTTGCTAAGAAAATTCTTTTCTGCGGGGCTTATAAAGGCAAAATAAGGAATATCGGAATGAAGGTCATCATTGCAGACGGTTCTGCTGTAGTACGCGCCATTATAGAACAAAATCTCAAAAAATATGGCAATATAGAAATAACCGCTTCTGTTTCCAACGGCAAAAAAGTTCTGTATGCTGCGGAATCGGAACATCCTGATGTAATAATCAGCGGAACTGATTTGAGTGATACTGGTGAAAACGAATCATTCAAAGTACTTTGCAGTGAAATGCATATACCTGTGCTTATTCTGTCCGAATCTTCATCCACTGTTCCATCTTTTTTAAAGCCATCAGAAACAATGCAAAAGCCTAGTCTTAAAGGCTATAGCAAGGAGTTTTTCAGTGTGCTCATATCTAATCTGGAAAAGCTTACAAGCGATTTTCCGAAAGATTCCGAATACAACAACAAAGAAAAAGGGCCGTTCAAAATCCTGTGTATAGGCGCATCTACAGGCGGACCTTCCGCAGTGTCCGAAGTAATCTCGGGCTTGGGTACTAATTTTCCGCTTGCGGTTTTGTACACCCAACACATTGAAATAGGTGCTGACAAAAACATGGTAGACTGGCTCTCCGGTGTATGTACAAACTTTCATGTAAAGCTTGCTGAAAACGGCGAAGAAGCAAAAGCCGGCAACCTGTACATGGCACCGGCAGACAAGCACCTTGTAATTGATTACATAAAACCGGGAGGAAATCCGGTTCTAAAACTTTCTGATGAAGAGCCGGAACGTTTTTTGCGTCCAGCCGTAAACAAACTGTTCAGAAGCGCAGCACGAAAATACAAAAAGCACTGTCTTGCTGTACTTCTTACCGGAATGGGCGCGGATGGCGCTGACGGCTGCAAAGAAATCTGTGATAACGGCGGCTGGACAATTGTAGAAGATAAATCGACCTGTGCCGTATTTGGTATGCCCGCCGCCGCAATAGAAGCAGGCGGTGCTAAAGAAATTCTCCCCCGCGGTGAAATTGCAAAGCGTATATTGGAGCTGTTACGTAAATGATTCAAAATACGACTGTACAACTTACTCAGGACGAATTTGACTCTTTCATCAGCATATTAACTGAACGTACAGGAATTATTCCGCGCGCAAGCCATCTTGACGGTATAAGAAATTACATTCAAACCCAAGTCGCAAAAAAGAAAATCGGCATCCAGGATTACAAACTTCAGCTCATATCAAACCCGTCGGTTTTTGCTGATTTTGTAAACGGAAGCACAGTTAATGAAACATATTTTTTTCGAGAAGAAAAACAGTTTGCCCTTCTTCATGACAAAATTCTTCCTCTATGGCGCAGTAAATCACAGGGTTCTGAAATAAGAATATGGAGTGCGGCATGTTCCTATGGCGAAGAAGCGTACTCTCTGGCAATTCTTGCAAAATCATGTGGCATAAAGCCATGTGTTACCGCAAGCGACATCAATTCCGAAGTCCTCAAGCATTGCAGACAAGGGCTTTTTTTAGGAACATCACTCAGAACCGTAGACGGAAGTTCATTCCAGAACCTTATTGTTCCGTACAAGCGGAACGACGGTAAAATTGAGTTTGATGACGAAATTAAATCATGCATAACGACTATGCAGCTCAATCTTTCTGAAATTGATTCACCGAAGTGTACTGCTTTTTTACCTAAAAACCAGAACATTATTTTTTTGCGCAACGTGTTCATCTATTTCAGTCAGGAACTGCGCGCTCGCATTCTTCGTACACTCGCCGAAAAATGTCTTGCAGAAGACGGTCTGCTTTTTGTTTCCATGAGCGAAATTGCACAGACAGATTCAACTATAATTCCGCCATCGCTCGAAAAGAACTTTGACGGCAGCGTTTTTTATTTTCACAAAAAAACAGGGGGTAAAGCCGATGGCTAAAATCGCAAGCGATATCACCGAAAGTTATGTTTCAGAGGTTAAGGAACTTCTGGAATCCTCAAAAAAAGACATTATCACGTTAAAATCAAGTCAGAATGACAGTGAAACGATGACGCGGCTCTTGCGGAATTTGCATACTATCAAGGGAAATTCACGTATGCTCGGCTTTGCGACAATCGAAAAGCTTTCACATGCGGTTGAAGATATTTACAAGAGCGTTAAAGACGGACAGGTAAAAAATTCCGACCGTCTCGTACGACTTGTTTTTGCCGTAGCAGATAAAATTTCTGATTGTGTTTCTCGTATTGTAAAGAACGGGACGGACGAAGAAAATATTGATTTGTACCTGCAATACTGTGATAAACTTGCGGCAGGCGAACTTATAGACATTGACGCATTTATTACAGAAATCAACCGTTCAAAAATCGGCAATCTTGAAGAGGACGATGAAGAAGAACTTGCGGAAAATGTCAGTGATATACAGTCAATCCGCATAAAACTTTCGCGTGTAAATGAGATTATTACAGCCTTTGACACAATGATTACGCGAGAGTTCCATTTAAAGCACCAGCTTGATGAGCTTCAGAAATTTGAAGAAAAGATAGATAACCACGAGCTTTCTAAAATCCGCAAGCAGTTTGAAAATGACATTTATGCGCTTGAAACTTCGATTTTCAGCGTACAGGAACAGGTTTTTGACCTGCGGATGCTCCCGATAAGCATTGTGCTCAGGCCGCTGGAAAACACAATCGCGTTTGAGGCAATGAACCTTAAAAAGAAAGTACACTGCAACATTCCCGAAGCCGACATTGCGATTGACAAGGTAATTCTTGAAGAATTGGGCGATATCCTTATGCACCTGATACGCAACGCAATTGACCACGGTATTGAAAGCCCAAAAGAGCGCAAGGCGGCAGGAAAATCCGAAGAAGGAACTATCAGCATTACCTGTGAACGCGAAGCCAAATACATAGAACTTAAAGTCAGTGATGACGGACGCGGCATTGATTACGAAAAAATCCGCACAAAAGCGGCAAAGCAGTATCCTGAACGTACCGATGAAATTGAGAATATGAACGATCGGGAACTCACGCAATTTTTGTTCCTTTCGGGATTTTCAACAAAAGACGAAGTTACAGAACTTTCAGGCCGTGGTGTAGGACTTGATGTTGTATGGTCCAACGTTGAAAAAATCAAGGGAAGAATCAAAGTTGAAAGTACACCCGGCAAGGGAACTTCGTTTATCCTTCACTTTCCGCTTTCCCTTTCAACGTTGCAGGGACTTTTTGTCCGCTCTAACAAAGAAAAGTACCTCATTCCGTCACAGCACATCGTTGACATCATATACCGAAAGAAAAGCGAATATATCACACTGCAAAACCAAAGCTACATCAAGCTCGAAAGCCAGCTTATTCCATGCTTTTCGCTTTCCTCACTTTTTGACGAGCAGAAAGGTTTTGTTGCACAGGACGCGGATTCAATCCTTATTGCCGAATATATGGAACAGCGGATTGGAATCATCGTGGAACAGGTGCAGCAATATGTGTCTCTCGTTGTAAAACCGCTTCCCAAAGCGTTCCGTAACTTTTCGATTCTTCAGGGAATTGTATTCGACGAGCATTATGACATAGTACCGATTCTGCATGTTCCCGACATACTCAAAAAATTCAAGTCGTTACGCGGATACGACATTAAAAAGTACGAAGCGGCAACTAAAAAACGCACAGTACGTATTCTTGTTGTTGATGATTCTGACACAACACGGCAGATTGAAAAATCCATTCTCGAAAGTGCAGGCTTTGTTGTAGATACCGCCTTTGATGGACTTGATGCCCTTGAAAAAGCAAAAACAAAGCAGTACGACCTTATTCTCTCCGACAGGGATATGCCGCGCATGACGGGACTTGTTCTCCTTGATAACCTGCGCCGTATGGAACAGTACAAAGATTCACCGGTTGTTATTGTTATGGGCGATCAGAGTGCTAAGGCCGTTAAGGAATTTGAACAGCTGCGTGCCAGCGCAATCATTCAAAAAGGAGATTTCAAGCGTGGAAATCTGATTACCACAATCAAGGAACTCTTGGGAGAATAGGAGCAGACGAATGAGTAAGAAAATTCTTATACTTGAAACTTCCGTTACATTACAAAAGCTTTTCACAACAACGCTGGACAACGACGACTACACGGTTCAGTTTGTAACAAACGGAAAAGAAGCCTTCTACAAACTGTTTGAATTTCAACCCGACCTGTTCCTTCTGAATTCCGATATTCAGGAACCGCACAGCTTTGAAATTGTACGTATCATACGCTCAATAAACTGCTTTAAAGAACTGACAATCGGAATGTACGCAAACGTTCCTGCATCGCTTGACGAAACATTTGCGATGGAATGCGGCGTTAATTCATTTGTCCGGCTTGATCCAAAAACGCTCGTTATAAACCTTGATGAACTTGCATCCCTTTCTGCACCTAAAATCGATAAATCCGCTGTTTCGCAGGCAAAAAAGACGTTTGATGATTCCTTTTTGTTTATGAATACAGCGGCACTTTTGTACGGTGATTCGTATAAAAATGCGATGTTCTCAAAAATCATCTGTCTGGTAGACAACATCGAAAACATTGAAGAAATGGTGCGGATATTTTTGCTGCTTGTAGCCGAAGTATGCGAAGTACCGCTCGCAGCTCTTTATATGATTGAGAATGACGGACCACACAGCTATTATGTTTGTTCAGAAAACATAGGCGAAAAGGAAATTACGGATTTTCTCAACGTATGTGCCGCCGATTTTGAAAAGAACCAGCCTGATTACAATACCACAAAAATTGTTCCTAAAAAGCTGGAAGCAAAACCGGAACTCAACCGCTTTTACAGTACAAAAGTACAGCTTTCAAGCTACGGAAACGAAAGCCTTAAATCAAGCGACGAAAGTAATTATTTTGGAACAGTTCATATTGTAAGTGAAGGCAACATCACGAGTGAAAAGCAGGATTTCTTTTCGTTCTGTGTAAAGAACGCCGGTGCGGTCTTTGAAAAAGCACTTATAGTCAAAAAGAAGATGTTCTTTGAAAAACGTATCCGCCGTGCATTCGGAAGGTTTGTTCCAGAGCAGATTATAGACAGCCTTGTTATGCAGGTTGATGACACGGATGAAAAAGTTGCCGTAGGTGAAACACGCTCGGTTGCAATTCTTTTCAGCGACATCCGCTCATTTACAAACATCAGTGAAAAGAACAAGCCTGATGTACTTGTTGCTTTCCTCAACCGCTACTTTTCCATGATGGTTGATATTATCAAAAAGTATGGCGGCACAATTGACAAGTTTATCGGCGACGCAATTATGGCTGAATTCGGTACGCCTGTAAGCTATAAGGATAACTGCCGGCGCGCTGTTGCCGCCGCATTTGAGATGCGCGCTATGCTACCGAATGTTGAAATCGGCGACCTTGTTATGCCGGACGGAATGGAATTCAACATTGGAATCGGCATACATTACGGAGATGTAATCGTAGGCTCAATAGGCTCAAAGGACAAAACCGACTATTCTGTAATCGGCGACAGCGTAAACCTTGCGAGTCGCCTTGAAGGACTAACAAAAACATACGGCACACAAATTCTTGTAAGCGACAGCGTTCGCGAAGATGCAGGCGAAGATTCGTTCTACTTCAGACATCTTGACGATGTCCGCGTAAAAGGCAAGAAAAACGCCGTACCGATTTATGCCGTTGACCGCAGTGAAGATGAATTCCCGCCCGAATACAAAGATGCGTACATAAAAGGTATGGATTTGTACAAACAGGGAATCTGGAATCTTGCCCGTGACTATTTTACAAAAGCACTTGCTGCGGCGGAAGGCGATAAAGCCGCAAAGCTTATGCTTTCGCGCTGTGAGGAGTTCATCGAGAATCCGCCGGAAAACTGGGACGGCGCAATTGCATTTACAACAAAGTAAATTGGAGGCTGCATGAAAACTTTCAAACGATATTTAGTCACCATTATAGCTACAACCTATGCAGGAGTTATATTTCTCAGAATATTTCACTATGGTTTTATTTATGAAAAACCTGCAGAAATAATTTTGGGCTTTGCTCCCACATTCTTTATTACTCTTGGTCTTATTGTAATCTGTTCCCTCTTTCAGTGGCCGCTCTTAACAGAGTTTGACAAAATCATAGCAAAAGGGAAAGCAAATCCTGATGCACTTACTCAAAGTGATTTTGATTATTGTACAAAAGCTTACCGTAATTATGATATCATAATCATAGTTGCAAACGCTGTCGGATTTCTTATAGGAGCAGGGTCTACTGCAATTATTTCTTCTGCAAAAGGGCTTGCACCGTTCAACCCGATAACATTTACTTTGATTGAAATGCAGTCTGTTGCCACAGGCTTTATGTGTTATACCGTTAACTATGTTTTAGTAAAGAGAATATACATGGCTGGTCAAATGCGGCAGATTGGCATGAAGCTCAGCGAAAACCTTTCAAGTGTACAGAATGTGGCTATGTGGGCTTCTGTTGATGCATCCATAATAAACATGATGACCGTTCCTTACGGCATTATTCTTAATTCCAGAACAGACGGTTATAATACATTTCTCATTTATTGTTTGATTGGCTGGGTAACAAGCCTTGTTGAGTTTTTCATTGTTTTCAAGGTAATCACTAAGACAATTCAGAAAAACGAAAAAAATATAAGCAAAAATCTGCTGGCAGAAACACAGAATCTTGCCGACGCAACAAAGCAGAATGCGGAAAACAGCCAGAATCAGACTGCAGCCGTAAAAGAAATTGTTGCCACTATGCACGACTCTACCGAGCTTGCAAACAACATTGGCGAAAAAATCAAGCAGGTTACAAGTCTTGCAGAAAAGTCGCGTGACGCTGTAGTTTCGGGCAGCGAAGCTTTACAGAACAATGTGCAGGAACTTTTGAACATCAAGAACACAAACGTTCTTACGATAGATGGAATAAAAGAATTGAGCAACAAAATCAAAGGCATTTGGGATATCGTAAGCATCATTAACAATGTTGCAGACCAAACTAAAATCATTGCATTCAATGCGGAGCTCGAAGCTTCAAGTGCAGGTGAAGCAGGAAAGAATTTCCACATTGTTGCGACAGAAGTCCGCCGACTTTCAGACAACATCATAGATAGCATCAAGGAAATCCGTGAGATAATTACGGAAATCCAAAAAGCTTCCGATGCCCTTATTTTGGACAGCGAAAAAGGCACAGCACAGATTGATTCCGGCTGCGAAAGCGCACGTTCTCTTGAAAGCGGTTTTGAAAGCATTATGGAATCGTCAAAAGCAACGGCCTCAAGTTCACACGAAATTTTGGATAACGTAAACCAGCTTACAAGCGCAAGCGAACAGATTTTTATCACTTTGCAGCAGATTGCGCAGGGTATCGAAAGCTTTTCGCAGAGCACAACTAATATTTCCAACGCATCTGAAAACGTTAAGGAAATTGCAAGTATGCTGTAATGTTGGTCATCCACCAAAATGTTGTTTTTTCAGAATAGTGTGTTATAATTACAGAACCGCATAAAAAGCGGTAAGGAGTATTTCTTATGGGTAAAAAGAATAGTCTGCCTCTCATCTATTTAATCGGCGTGCTTCTGGTAGCAATTGGTTTTTGTCTTCCTCTCTTCAGCGGAAAAATATTAAAGATATCCGCAAACGGATGGAATTTTATTCATTTTGACAAAAACTTTGGCTGGAGTTCTATTGCGGCTCTGTTGATTTTTTTCGGCGCTGCAATTGGTGCTGTTTTATGCTTTGTAAATGCAGGAAAATCTACAAATATGCTCAGACTTATCTGCATTATCGTAAGTATTGTCGGTGGATTGATTTTCTTCGTCAAATTTAATGACAATAGTATTACAAAGGCTATCGGAAAATTCTCACTCAAATATATGGCAGTCGGTCTTTACATGATTATTGCCGGTTGGATTGTAGGACTAATTGGAGCCGTAACGAATAAGTAAAAAAACAAGTATGCTGTGATGTATGTTTATACTCACAGCATCTGTTTTCTTTTTCTACGAAATCACTTTGTATCTGAGTCTTATATATGAGTTTTCAAGTGTTTCACATTTCTCCAGTTGTAGAACACCAAGCTTTTCCAAATCATCCACATTCGTTATTGAACTGCCGTCAATTAAGGTAGATGTATCTTTTCCACCTACCAAAACCGGTGCCACAACCACATCAACATAATCAAACAGTTTTTCACGCAGGAACAATCCGTTCACAGTCCCGCCGCTTTGTACCGTTAATCTTTCACATCCATATGATTTTTTTAATTCACGCAGTGCATCCTTAAGAGAAAGCTCTTCCTGAAAAATAATATGGAGATTGCTTTCACTGACTTTATAAGCAGGATGATTCTTATTCGAGGTAATAAGAACAAATTCATTCGATTTGGCACAAAAATATCTGATGCCGTGTTCTGTCAAATGGGTATTGTCCAACAGCACAAAAGAGACAGGAGTTTTTTCCGTGAGCAGCATTTCATTAACTCCCATCTTTTTCTGAACACGTCCGGTATTAAAAGACCACAAATCCGTTGTCTGCTCTATTTCATAATACTGATGCAGTCCTTCTTTTAACCCCGCTATCTTTTGAAAATCTCTGTCTACATCTAAATCATCTGATGCTCCAGTACTAATCTTTCCATCCAAAGACATAATCATAAATAAAGTTGTTATCGGTCTATCCATAATGCTCCCTCAAAAATACCTCTCCATTAATCTGTCAACCCATTCAGGAGTTTTTGCATCTTTTTTGTCATAGACCGGGTAATAAGGCTTAATGTCAAGTACCGGAGTACCACTGACAGCATCAAGACCTTTAACAGTAAGTACGCTTTCACTGACTGCAATAATCTCAACCGATGTCAGTCCTATCCTATTTGGACGGTCCTTTCCCCTTTGCGAGAAAATACCGACAAGAGGCATATCCTGCCTGTTTTGAGGATGTCTTTGCAGATGCTTTTCTCTTATATATTCAGCCTTATCCAGATAAAAGAGGATAATTGCATGCGAAAAATCCTCAAGCCCTTTTAATCCTGAATGATATTCTTTCTCTAGTTCAATATAAGATATATCTTTGCCCCAGGAAACATCCTTCTTTTCCGAGACCTCATTCTTAACCCGTCCTATGGGCTTCATCGTTATTTCATTCATATGTGCTGACATGTCTTGTAAACTCCAATATCTACACTGTCCGTCGGGAAACGCTGAGAATCATTTATTTCTTCTTGAAAATCCAATACCCGTTAAAGGCGACGCCATCTTTTGCAACAAGAAGTGAATTCGTTTTTTCAAAACCAAAAGCTTTGGCAGCTTCTGCTCGTTCCACTGCATAAACAGGAATCTTAGTCACCACCTGCCTGCAGTCAAACATTTCAAAAATATGAGAAACAATAAGTGACATGATTTCTTCAAGAACCCCAGCCCTCTCATAAGAGCTTCCAACATCGAGCCGCAGAACGCCAGATTCATTAAAATCATCTTCAGAAAGCCGCTTGAATGACTCGATGGTACCAATCGCCTTACCGGTTGCCTTATCAATAATAGCCCAGCGCACAAACCACTTTTCGCGGTAAGAATAAAGCCAAAAATCTATGGCCTTATCTATGAGCTCTTTTGTATGATAATAAAAATTGTCACCGTCGCAATTGTCGCTGTTAAAAAAGGGGAGAGCATTTTTGTCCCCGTAAACTTTTAGCAAATCTTCCGAATCAGACTTTTCTACAAAACGCAATAGCCAATGAGCGTTTTCAAACGTTGGGCATTCTTCGTAAATGTTTTTCATTTTTCACCATTCCCCAAATAATACTAGGTATTCCTGCTACAGGAAAATACAAAGGTCCAAGCAGCAACGACTGATTTGTCTGCTTTATAAAATCTGGCTTTAGAATGTACGGAATATACTTAATGTGCAATGTCATCATCCCTTTTTGATCATTTATCATAACCGGTCTTTTATTTGTTCTATAAGCTCTTTATATCTGTCATTATGCGTTTTTATAGCAAGATCAGATTCAACATATTCGATAAATTCCCGGTCATCCACCCACTTATAGTCTACTGTCTCCCCCTCTTGAAGGACGACAGATTCTTTATCTGCATCTACAATTGCCAGAAACGAATAAAACATACTGTGACTTGGTTCTCTAAAGGTATGGCTTATAGGTTTCATGCTCAATGCGGTAAGTCCGGTTTCCTCAAAAAGCTCACGCTTTGCAGCCTCAAGCGGTTCTTCACCTGCTAATGCAGATCCTCCCGCACTGGCTTCCCAATATCCGGGATAAACATCTTTGCTCATATCTCTTTTCGTTAACAGATACGTACCATCCACATGCTGAACAAGGATATCTACTACCATATGATAATAGCCTTCAGGAATCTGCTTGTAATTTCCAAATCTACGCTCCCATGTCTGTCCTGTTCGATTACCATTTTTATCATATAAATCCCAGATTTCCATTTGTTCTTCCTTATAAATACTACATTACTTATTAATCGTAATCTGTTCCAAGGTTACTGTCTGTGACAAATTTAGTACGGCAGAACCGGTCTCTTTTAGTGTTCACGGCATATGCAGTAATCAAACCATCCGGCTTCATGTCGTTTATCATAATCCGCTCACCCTGCCCGGCATTAAAGATTATGTGATCATACCTGACATTGTTCTCCTTAAGAAACCGCAGAGTATGCGGTTTTTCGTATGTACATCTTGCCGTTAAAAAAATAATTATATCCCTTGCTGGAATTGAATCTAAAAACTCCCGCGCCCCCGGCAGGAATTGATCTTTCCCCATTATATACGGGCCGTCGTGGATGACCAGAGTCCCGTCAAGATCCAATATCCACGTTTTTGGTATCGGCGATACTTTGATCTGCTCAGGTTCTAAATCCATCATGCCCTCCTCATAAGCATAATAATCAACTGCAAATTATCTTTTACTTCCCAAAAATGTTTTTTATATTTAATAATCCGTACAGGAACCATATATAAAAATACCACAATACAAGAGTAATTGCAGGATAAGCCATTCCGGCTATCTTCATTATGATTGCTATCAGGATAATAACCATTGAGAATACATGGAACCATACAATCTTTTCTTTTCTGTCCACAATCAGATGAATGATAGTTGCCGGCATAAAAGAATAATCCATACAAACCACAAGTATTCCGACAAAGTCATACCATTTTTGAGTCATTCCCTCGTAGAACACCCCTGCAATAGCAAGTGTAGTAGCTGCAAACACAAATACATCAATAACCTTTGAAATCTTATGTAATCTTTCCATTTATCTATACCACCTTTATCATAATTATATCCATCGGCTGCTCATATCCGTTACCCCAAATCATACATCTTCATTGTTTCGCGGTTGCGGTACTCATGTTTTTCATAATACCCGATTAAATCTCCGGCATCGTTGCGGAGTGCCACCATGTACACATCTTTGTTCTCTTTTTCATTGTAGAATGTGTAAACTATGTTGTTGTCCGCTGATTGTCAGAACCAGTCCAGTATCTTTTTAATCATTTCTCTTGATTTTTCGTTGTGGCAGTCAAGCAGGCTTTTGCCCAACAGGGCTTTGCCGCCCCATTTGGCATACCGCGCAACAGCAGCCGGATTCATATAAATGATAATATGCTCAAGATTGCAGATAACCACAGCGGCTCTGTCCGCCTCAAGTACGCTTTTGTAAATTTCGCAAAGATTTGTCATTACATTTACCTCATATAATCTTAGAAAAATAAATATGAATAAAAAATCTTTTCTTATACATATTAATATCTTGAGTTTGCTGTTATATTATATCATATTGTTTCTAAATCGGAAGCACCTGATTAAACTTGCAGTTTATGTACAAGAGTTGGTTCATCATTTATGATGTTAAACATAAAAAAAGATGCAAGCACCATAAAACCTGATTTCAGGAGGAAACTATGGGAGTATTTTCAAAAATTCACAGATTTCACGAGGCGGGTGAAGATGCAAACGTCAACAATGTAGAAAATTTCGGTGTGCCGGCGTATTCGCTTTTTACTACGACTAAGATTCTTTCACTACACCATCACATTGACGTTACAGACTCAAACGAGAATGTCGTTTATCAGGCAGAATCTAAATTCTTTTCTCTGCACGATAAGACTGACATTTCAACAGTGTCAGGCGAGCATATTGCGCACATGGAGCGCAAGATTCTTACACTGCATCAGCGCCATTCTATCACGATGGCTGACGGAAAAGCTTTTGAGCTTTCAAACGAGCTTTTTCATTTTATAAAAGACATTACGAACATTGAAGGGCTCGGCTGGCAGCTGCGAGGCAACTTGCTCGGCTTGAATTTTGAGCTGTACGATGAAAACGACAGCATTATAGCTGTTATCGGGCAAAAAATGCTTTCGGTTCACGACAAATGGTGCATCGATATCTACAAAAAACAACATGAGCAGATTGTCGTTGCTATTCTGATTACACTACAGCACATGATTAAAGACAGACAGGCTGCTTCAAGCGCATCATCAAGCTCATCGTCCGGCAACTGAAAATAGGAGAATTAGTTTGAAAAAACAACTTGTCTTGCGGCGGCTTGACGTAAGCAGTATAGAAATGGTAAAGGCCTTTTTCGCTGATGTATTCACAAATGAACCGTGGAACGATGATTGGAGCGACGGCGAGCAGCTGCACAATTATATTCTGGACTTAACCGGCCAGTCTCATTCACTTACGCTTGGGCTTTTTGAAGGCGAAGAAATAGTCGGGCTGTCGATGGGCTACATCACGCATTGGTTCAGAGGCACTGAATATGTGATAGACGAATTCTGCATCAGCCGCACGCGTCAGCACCAAGGACTTGGCACAAAGTTCATGCAGGAAATCGAACGCTATATCAAAAGTATCGGGCTTAAGGCCATTTTCTTGCAGACAGACCGCGATGTTCCGGCTTATGAATTCTATAAAAAGAACGGCTTTACTGAATTAGTGGGTCATGTTTCGTTTGCAAAAACACTGAAAGATTAACTATTTGCTTTTTCATCGGATAGAATGGCTGTATGCGGATTGTGAATTATTTTGAATATGAAAATAAGGCTGGCATTTTAGCGCAGCTCGAAAAAGGCGCGGAAAACATCTCGCAGGCAAACTGATTGATCATTGCTGTACCGTGGTTGCGCCGGAACTTTACCCTGAAACACAGAAAGTTTTTGTTTCAACAGATGAAGTCGGGCTTTACGAAAAGTACGGCTTTTCTTATTTTGGACAGATGAAAACAGTTTGGGGCGATGAATCACGTGTTTATTCGCGTAAAATTGAACCGCACCGTCCGTGATATAAGCCGCAGAACACAAAAGGAGCCCAAAATGGCGATGCAGAACATTTTTGACAATGAAACTTTCTTTGAAGGCTACAGAAAACTCAGAGAGAACAAAATAAACGCAAATACTGTTTTTGAGATTCCTACGCTGTTTTCGCTACTGCCCGATTTGCACGGTAAGACTGTACTCGACCTTGGCTGTGGTTTTGGCGAACACTGCATCGAATATGTGAAAATGGGTGCAGAGCATGTTACGGGAATCGATATTTCTGAAAAAATGCTCGAAGTTGCGCGGAGGGAAAACTCAGACCCGAAAATTGAATATCTTATGATGCCGATGGAAGATTTGGCGACGCTCAACCTAAAAGCTGATGTTGTAATCAGCTCGCTCTCTTTACATTATGTGCAGGATTTTTCAGGCGTGATAAAAGCTGTTCATGCGCTGCTTGCAGACGACGGCTTATTGGTGTTTTCACAGGAAAATCCGCTTAGTACATGTCATTCCGGCGGCGACAGATGGACGCGCGACGCAAACGGCAACAAGCTTTATCTGAACCTCAAAGATTACAGCGTTGAGGGAGAGCGCTACTCCACATGGTTCGTTGATAATGTTCAAAAATATCACCGTATGTTTTCGACAATCGTGAACACGCTGATTGAAGCCGGTTTTTGCATCGAAAAAATGATTGAGCCTTTGCCGGATAAAGCGCTGCTCGCAAAGTATCCGCAATTCAAAGATTCATCTTTCAAATCAGATTTTCTGATTATCCGGGCTAGAAAGACTGCATAAGGAAACACAAAATGAACTTTACAAATTTTTCTGGCGTTTTCGGAAGGTGATATACTTAATCAAAACAAATTATGCTGTATCACCAGAATTTCTTTATCCTAAGTCTTTCTTGAAGTAACTCTATAACTTCCTTTTGGTAACTCTAAGACTTTTATGGGGAAACTCTAACTCTTACCTCAGGTAAGTCTTAGAGTTTCCTTAGATAAAATTAGATATTTTCTCTCATGGGTGATGTATCCTATTTAAGATACTTTTCGTCATACTCGGCAATTGGAATTGGTTTACTGTAATAGTATCCCTGTATAATTTCACAACCTAAATCCCGCAGACGGTCTACCTGAGGTTTGCTTTCGGCGCCTTCAGCAAGGCAGACAAAGCCCAGTTCTTTTGCAAGCGTTATGATATGGCGCAAAACAATAATATCTTCCGGTCGTTTAGTTTCGGTTGCAACATTGTCTACAAAGCTTTTGTCAATTTTGAGTGTATCAATCGGCATCCGTGTAAGAAGCGAAAGCGAGGAATAACCCGTTCCAAAATCATCCATAGAGATTTTAAAGCCACGGCTGCGGAGTTCTTCGAGCACGCTCAGCATGTGTTCCATGTTGTCATATGTTGCGCTTTCTGTCAGTTCAAAATCAATCAGCTTATGATCCACTCCATAATGGTCAACGATGTTTACAAGGTTATCTATGAGGTTTTCGTTATACAAACGGCTGCGCGAAAGGTTTACGGAAATGGGATAAAGGGGCTTACCTTCTTTTTTCCATTTTGCAAGTACCTCACAAACCTTTTTCAAGACAATATCATCAATTTTTGCAATGGAAGCATCATTTTCAAAATACGGTATAAAGCGGTAAGGCGGCAAAAATTCTTTTTTCTTATAATTCCAGCGAATCAGGGCTTCTGCGCCTTTTATTGTTTCTTTTGAGATATCAAACTTTGGCTGAAGGTAAACGACAAATTCATCCTGTTCTATTGCAGTTTCTACATAGGCTTTTATATAGTTGCCCCAGGAGAGGTCATCGTGCATTTTGTCGGTGTAGATAACAACTTCGGTCTGCTTTTGATTTGTTGCAAGAGTCTGAGCCATTTTTGCAAAGTCAGCCACACGGTTCCCGGATAGCATTGCACGTTTCATAGGAACAAGTCCGCATTTGTAATAAATCTTATAATTAGGATCTTCTTCCAGAACAGAAAGCTTTTCAAAAAAATCTTTAAGCTTTTGAACAAGCTGTGCTTCCGGCATATCTTTTAAAATCATTGCAAAGTTGTCATTATGACAGCGTCCGCTTGCAAGAATAAAATCAGATTCGTTCATTGCTTTTACAATATTGTTCAGAACCTTGTTTGCGGCGATGTGTCCGTAGGCCTCATTTATTACACGGAATTCTTTTATATCAAAATGTGCAAATGCATAATCCTCAATTCCTTTGTCGGCTGGAACTTCAAGATAAGCCTCAAGATGGTTCCAGTTATAGCTGCCGGTAATTATATCTGTAAAGGCAGATTTATACAGTTCGTCTTTTTCGAACTTTGTAAAATCATCGCACATGATATGAGCAGCCTTGTCATTATAAAGTTTCCACTCATAAAGGATCCGGTTCTTTTTGTAGCCGTGAAAAACACTTATTACCTTTGCATCCTCTTTTATACAAAGGTCGCTGTAAGGTCTGTGAGCATTGTCTTCTTTTTCAATATCTGTAAAAAGCTTTTGTATAAATGGATAATTAATCTCAATATCACCGTCAATTTCAACGGAATAAAAAAAAGAAGCATCCAGAGTGATTGTTTTAAGTTCTGTTGGATAGTCTATCCGCGAATCATCCGGTCTGAACTCAATCCCGATTACTTCGCTCTTGAGTTCTTCTACATAAAATATGCCGGGATAATCATAAGTTCCAAAGGCGTTGGAATATTTTTTGACAGTTTCAGGAATAGTGCCGTTATAAAACGCCTGAATCTCTTCCAGTGTTGCTTCGGTATAATAGAGAATACGTTTTGGTTTATATAACTGATTAAGCTTGTTTATAAACATATTCTAATGATAACACAAAAAAAGATAACAAGCTATTGTTTTATAATCTGGTGTATATAGTCTTTTACAGTAGTAACGCCTATTGACCAAAAATAATCCTGCAAGGTACTATAAAAAATCTTTGAGGTTATATTATGTGTGGAATTGTAGGATACGTAGGCGAAAAGAACGCTACTCCGGTGCTTGTAAACGCACTTAAAAAGCTGGAATACCGCGGATACGACAGTGCGGGAATCGCGATTCTGTCGGACGAAGACATTATTGTGCGCAAGGTAAAAGGCGCACTCAAGTTTCTTGAAAAACGCATTGCCGACGAAGTTATCGCCGGTTCAATCGGAATAGGACACACACGCTGGGCTACGCACGGCGAACCTAGCGACATAAACGCACATCCGCACACAAACGTAAGCGGTACAATCGCCATAGTTCACAACGGCATTATCGAAAACTACGTTAAACTCAAAGCCTGGCTCCAGAGCAAAGGAATAGTATTCCGTAGCGAAACCGATACCGAAGTAGTCGCCCACCTCATCAACTATTATTATGAAGAATTCCACGACATTTTCAAAGCCGTACAAAAAGCGACGCAAAAAATAGAAGGCAGTTACGCACTGGGCGTTATCTGCAAAGACTACCCGGACCGGCTCATCGCCGCGCGCAAGGACAGTCCGCTTATCATAGGACTTGGCAACGGCGAAAACTTTATTGCAAGCGATGTTCCCGCCGTACTCGAATACACGCGCGAAGTATACTTTCTTGACCAGAACGAATTTGCAGTTCTTTACCGCGACCACGTTGACTTGTTTGACGAGAACGGCGCAAAAATAATCCGTGAACCCTACCACGTTGACTGGGATGTTTCTTCTGCGGAAAAAAGCGGTTATGCGCACTTTATGCTTAAAGAGATTCATGAGCAGGAAAAAGCTCTTGTTGATACAATGCGCCCGCGCTTTGTATATGAGAACGATAAGCCGGTTGACATTCATTTTGACGAAATCAACTTTGAAGAATGGAAAAAGGCAAAGCGAGTAGTAATTACAGCGTGCGGTACCGCATATCACGCCGGTATGGTTGCACGTTACGCTTTTGAGCGTTATGCACGTATTCCCGTTGCGGTTGATGTTGCGAGCGAATTCCGCTATATGAACCCTATTCTTGATAAAGACGATGTACTGATTGTCATAAGCCAATCAGGTGAAACAGCCGACACGCTCGCCGCCCTGCGCCTTGCAAAATCAGTGGGTTCGCATATTATTGCAATCACAAACTGTGTAGGCTCAACAGTAAGCCGCGAAGCCGACGACGTGCTTTACACG
>JAEEQG010000099.1 GCA_016285185.1 Spirochaetota bacterium | reverse complement strand
GCTCGGGGATTGTGAGCGCTCCGCAGTTGCACATTGTGTGGCGGATTTTACTCATGCTCATAGTTACGTTATCGTGAAGCGAACCTGCATACGGAACATACGAATCAACCCCTTCTTCAAAACTCAACTTGCTTGCACCACCCATGTCGTAGCGCTGCCAGTTACGCGCACGGTTTGAACCTTCGCCCCAGTATTCTTTTACGTAGTTACCGTTTACAATGAGCTTGTTTGTCGGACTTTCGTCAAAACGTGCAAAATAGCGGCCGAGCATCACAAAGTCTGCACCCATTGCAAGCGCAAGCGTCATGTGGTAGTCATGAACAATACCGCCGTCAGAACAAATCGGAATATAAACACCGGTCTTTTTGTAGTATTCGTCACGGGCTTTTGCAACTTCAATTGTTGCCGTTGCCTGTCCGCGTCCAATACCTTTCTGTTCTCTTGTAATACAAATTGAACCGCCGCCAATGCCGATTTTTACAAAGTCTGCGCCAGCTTCCGCAAGGAACATAAAGCCTTCACGGTCAACTACGTTTCCGGCACCAACTTTTACATTTTCACCAAATGTTGAATGAATGTCATGCAAAGCGCGTTTCTGCCATTCGGTAAATCCTTCAGAAGAATCCAGGCAAAGTACGTCAACGCCTGCTTCCAAAAGTGCGGGAACACGTTCCATATAGTCTCGGGTATTGATACCAGCCCCAACAATGTAACGGTGTTTTTCATCGAGGATTTCAAGCGGGTGTTCCTCGTGGCTTGCGTAGTCCTTGCGGAAAACCATCGAAACAAGGTGTCCGTTTTTATCTATTACGGGAAGGGAGTTAAGTTTGTGCTTCCAAATTAAATCATTTGCCTCTGAGAGAGTTATACCGTCCTGACCTGTAATCAAATCATCAAATTTAGTCATGTAGTCTTTTACTTTTGCATCAGGTGAAACGTAATTTATGCGAAAGTCACGGCTTGTAATAATACCGACGAGCTTTCCGTTTGGCGTGCCGTCTTCGGTTACGGCAACGGTTGAGTGTTCGGTTTTTGCCTTTAAATCCATAACATCTTTAAGCGTTGAATCGGGACGAACGTTTGAATCAGAAACAACAAAACCGGCTTTATAGCCTTTTACACGGGCAACCATGGCAGCCTGATTTTCGATTGTCTGTGAGCCGTATATAAAGGAGATTCCGCCTTCTTTTGCAAGTGCAATTGCCATGCGGTCGTCGCTGACAGACTGCATTACAGCTGAAACCAACGGGATATTCATTGAAAGGGAAGGTTTTTCACCCTTTTTAAACTTTACTACAGGGGTTTTAAGATTAACATTTGAAGGAATGCAATCAGCTGATGTATAACCGGGAACTAACAGATACTCCCCGAATGTATGGGAGGGTTCATCAAAAAAATAAGCCATGGAATGCTCCTTAAAAATATAATTGGGACATTATACCGAAGCATTTCATGGCTGTCAATTTATCGGACAGATATTTTTTATACCAAGCCCTGAGCAATCATTGCATTTGCAACTTTAAGGAATCCCGCAATATTTGCGCCGGCAACATAATTGCCTTTCATACCGAATTTTTCAGCAGCAGCATATGCAGAATCATGAATATTCTTCATAATTCCCTTAAGTTTTTCATCAACTTCTTCAGCGCTCCATGAAAGTCTTTCAGAGTTCTGGCTCATTTCAAGACCTGATGTTGCTACACCGCCGGCATTTGAAGCCTTTCCGGGAGCATACAGGATTTTTGCTGACAAGAATACATTTACCGCATCAAGATCTGAAGGCATGTTTGCACCTTCAGCAACAAGTTTGCATCCATTGGCTACGAGTTTTTTTGCATCCTCGCCGTTCAACTCGTTCTGAGTTGCACATGGGAATGCACAGTCGCATTTTGTACCCCAAGGACGTGCATTTGCAGTGTACTGTGCTTTTGGGAACTGTTTTACGTATTCGCTGATTCTTCCACGGCGGACACCCTTGAGTTCCTTTACCCAATCGAGTTTTTCCTGAGTGATTCCGTCCGGATCATAGATAAAGCCGTTTGAATCAGAAAGTGTTACCGGTTTTGCACCAAGCTGGATAAGCTTTTGGCAAGCATACTGTGCAACGTTGCCGCTTCCTGAGATAACACAAACTTTGCCTTTAAAGTTGTCGCCGACTTTTGCGAGCATGTTTTCTGCAAAATAAATCAAGCCGTAGCCTGTAGCTTCAGTACGGATAAGAGAACCACCGAATGAAAGTCCTTTTCCTGTGAGAACACCTGTAAACTCGTTGCGCAGACGTTTGTACTGACCGAACATATAGCCAACTTCACGACCGCCAACACCGATGTCACCGGCAGGAACGTCGGTATCTGGACCGATGTGCTTTGAAAGTTCTGTCATGAATGACTGGCAGAAACGCATAACTTCGGCATCAGATTTTCCGTGCGGGTCAAAATCAGAACCACCTTTTCCACCGCCCATAGGAAGTGTTGTAAGGCTGTTCTTGAATGTCTGTTCAAAACCGAGGAATTTGAGGATGCTTAAATTTACTGACGGATGAAAACGAATACCACCTTTGTAAGGACCAATAGCGCTGTTGAACTGAACACGGAAACCACGGTTAATCTGGATTTTGCCGGAATCATCAACCCACGGGACACGGAAAATGATAACTCTTTCCGGCTCAACAATACGTTCCAGAATTGCGTTTTTTTCAAGTTCCGGCATTTGATCAACAACAGGAGCAAGTGTATTCAACACTTCTTCAACAGCCTGAAGATATTCAGGCTCATTTGCGTTCTTTGCTTTTACGTCTGCAAGAACACGTTCTACATAAGCATTTTTAGCCATGCTGGTATTCTCCATATTTAATATAGGATAGTGGCGAATAACAAATTCGATCACGCATTTTATAATTGCATAAACATAATATCAAAATGAATAAATATGCACAAGAAATTTTTGAAAAGAATTATATATTTTTTGTAGAAACAATTCTAATCCTGTTCTACAGAGTAGGAATCAACCGTAAGCGTACCGTCTTTCAGAGAGTCAAAAGCAAAACTCTTTTTGGAGTTTTTTTTCACAGTACCCTCAATTTTAAGCAGGTATCCCTGTAAATCCGAAAGCTGCTGCTCATTTTCGGCAACTATTTTGTACTGTTTGCCGTCAAGAGTTTCAATACCCAAAAACGCAAACGGCTCATTGCCATAAAATTTTAAATAGCCTTTGACAACAACCCTCTTTGGCGGAAGTGAAAAAGAAGAAAACATAAAAATAACCAAAAACGTTAAGAATATAATTTTAAAAAACTGCTTCATTTGAATTCCACATCAAAGGCTCCGTAATAATTGGACGGAATTTCTACTTGCGTAAGACCGGTACCTAACTTTTGAATTTCAAAACCATATTTACAAACATTTTCAAAATGAGCTGTTGGCTTTAATATTAACGGACCATAATAAGGTTGCCCTTCAGTACAATTAACCAAACAAGCAGCTTTATTGGCAGAAGCATAATTATACTTGTCGGAATCAGTAGAAAGACTTTGTATAGTCATTAAATCAATTGCAGGCATAACAATATTTTCTCCTGCAAAAGTAGTATTTATTCCTTTATTGAAATTAGGCCTTCCACAACCAGCTACCGTATAGATAAGGCTTTCCGCAAACTTTTTACGAAGAGAGACAAAAGTTTCGTTATATCCCATACTCCTTACAGCCTGTACTATTGATTCCTCATTCACATAAGCATTCGTAGCAATTTTATGAAACAACTCAGGACCACCGTAATTACGTACAAGCCATGCGCCGAATGCATAAACATTGGAATATGACGCATTAGAATTAAGCTGGTTCCATAACAGACCGTGATTATAATAAAATAAAAAAGCAGGCATCCATGTTGTTCTTACAGAATGAGCATTATCTACATCATTAAAAGATTCCAACACTTCTTCAATTGTATTGGACATTAATTCCGTATACCAGGTTGCCTGTCTCTTATCAAGGTTAATATCTTTCTGAATAAAATTAAGCAGGTGATCAAATTCATGCGAAACGGTACTGTACATATTTGAAGTAGTATCAGTGGAAGTAATATAGATCACAGGAGCTTTATTGGAATAAGCGTTATCAGTCATCAAATCTCTGGGATAAAAATATCCCAGATAGTTGTCTGTCATAGCATAAACAACGATTTCAAGCTTTGTTTCTGATGTAATCGGAATAACATTACTATATGTACGAGTCGGCACCATGCTGCCGCACAGAGCAGTTTCAACAGCAAACATAGCTTCAAGTTTTGTTTTTATAATTGCTAATTGATTATTTTGCTCGTTGTCCAGATTATTAGGGTCATCATTGTCATACCAAACACGGCAATGACTACCTATTTGTTTTAATGTAAATGTTTTTTCCTGTGATGTTTCATTGTTAAAATCAGTTATAACCCAGAATTGTTCTGTATCTCCAAGTGCATAAGTTTTTGGTTGAACAGAAGCCAAAAGCCTGCGTTGTGAAGAGGAAGCAACTTTTGGCATGGGCCAATTTTCCGTATTCTGGACAAATCTCTTTCCAGAAGCCTGCGAGCCGTTATTCGCTGTATTCTGATCTATTGTCGAAAAACCGGTAGCAGCCGTAAGAGCGGGCAGTAGTTCTTTATCACCTACAGAATATCTAAGGAAATAACCTGTATATGAATTATCTTGATATATAGCGGGAACATAATAAGTATATCCGGGAGAATATGAAACAGAACTTCCCACCGCAGAAGAACCGTCATCAGAAGAAGGACCGCCGGCTACGCCTCCGCCTCCGCCTCCACCCCCGCCACCGCAGGATACAAGGAGAATAAAAGCTGTCAAAACAAATAAACAAAAGCTGAATTTTTTCATACTGATTCCTTTACCTCCTGTACGTATTCTAGCATAGGTTCAAAAATTAAACCATAATTTTAAAATCCTTTTTTTTCTTTTAAAACTGATATTGCATACCGGGCAGAATAAAATGCCAAACTTTCAAGATTCAATTTGCTTAAATCGGTAAGTATGCAGTCAGCAGCTTCACCATCCAATGTTTTTATTGAAGACATAAGTTTTTCTTCGCTTTCAGGATATTCGGCTGTAAAAAACACGTCGCATGTTTTGTAGATAATGTTTCTGTAAGGATATGTATTCGGACAGCTGCACAAATAAACAAAATCCGGTACTTCTATGCCTATTTCTTCCCTACATTCCCGCCTGCACGCTTCTTCCATGCTTTCATCGGGACTTACAAAGCCGCCGGGGATTCCGAGTTTGTCTTTACCTGGGTCTTTTGTACGTCTGAAAAGCAGAATCTTGTTGTTCACCGTCAGTAAAAGTCCGACAGCCGCCGCAATATTGTTGTAAAGGCAGTATCCGCAATCGGAACAAACCCATTTTATTCCGTCATAAGCAACATTTTTTGATGCGCACTCCGGGCAGTAATTAAACTCATTCATATCAGTTATAGTATCTTGCTTCCAAAGCTTCCGCAAGCAATTCCGCGCGTTTTAGCGTCTGTACAATCAGCGGGACAAAAATCGGCATCATTAGCCTGAGTCTTGCAAAAAACTTGCGCTCTTTTCTACCGGTATTTCCACTGCTGCGAATCATCTGACTTTTGACTATAACTTCCGTTTCTTCTGCTAAAACCGAAATAAAGCGAAAGATGATACATGTAACAAGAACCGCATGATGTGTAGGGATTTTTATCCAGGTAAGAGGCTTCAGAAAATCTCTCATACCGTCAAGAATCTGAATTTCATTAGTATAGTACATAAAAATTGAAACCGGAATAAGAACCGCAATATAATGAAGAATAGTCCGTATTCCAAGCAGGAGTTTTGTGTCCGTAATCGAAAAAAACATGTTGCTCCAATAAACGGTATCTGTGCTTTTAACAGGGAAAAACAACATTTGAAAAAGGAAAAACAAAAGGATATACGGTAATATTGTTACAGTATTTTTTATAAGCCTTTTTAAGGGATATAATGCAAGACAGGCATGAACCAGGCATAAAACACAATCAGCTGCTAGTATGGGTACAGATTGCACACCTATGCCTACACATAAAAAAACTGTTAAAAGCAGATATTTTACCACAGGTGGAAGTCTGTGCATAAAATTTGTTTTTTTGTTTTCCTCATGCGTTTTTATTTTAAGATTTGAAAGAATCCGTGCATCGGCAAAGGGTTTTAAATCCAATAAACCAGCAGTATCCTTAACAGAAAAAGTTACCGGATTACTGTCAAAAATCTGTCCGTTATTTTCTATTTTTATGATTCTGTCGGCAAATTCGGCTTCTTCGGTTCGATGTGTAGAAAATATGATTGTCTTACCGGCATCACAAAGTCTGTTAAAAAGTGAAAAAAGATCCTTGCGGCTTTTGGGATCAAGTCCGGAAGAAGGCTCATCAAAAAAGATTACATCAGCGTCAAGAACAAGTATTCCTGCCAAAGATAGTTTGCGTTTTTCTCCACCTGACAAAGCTGAAACAGGACGGTCGGCAAATTCTACGAAAGGAAGTCCGACCATATCCATAGCAAACTGTACGCGTTTTTTCAGTTCTCTTCCGGATACACCCTGCATTATCGCACCGTATGCAACATCATCAGCTGCAAAAGTCTCGAATATAGCATCTTCACAGTTTTGACGCGCAAGTACCGGACGGTTTTGTGAAAGAATGCTGCCTGCTCCCGGTATCTGAACACCGGCACAGAGTTCAAATAATGTTGTTTTACCAGAACCGGATTTGCCGACCACTGCGTTCAAAGAACCGGCTTTAAAGCCGAGAGAGAGGTTTTCAAAAATTGTTTTTTCCCCGTATGCAAAATTCAAGTTTTGGACAGTAAGAGAAAGGGATGCATTTATTTCCGGTTTATGTCGTTTTTCCGGTAGAGAGTTTGCAAAAAAAGTAACTTTTTGATTGAATGAATCGTAATTTCCGTCAAAAGCAATACTGCCTTTGTCCAAAAATATAACGCGCTCTGCCCGTTTGACTTCCTCAAGGTCATGACTAACACTAATTACAGTCTTTCCGGCATTGTGCCAGTCCGAAACAAATTCAAATATTTTTTGCCGGCAAGCAGGATCAACCATCGAAACAGCTTCATCAAGCACAAGTAAATCAGGTTTTAATGCGAGGATTCCAGCAAAAACAAGCTTTTGTTTTTGACCAGAAGACAAAGTATCTGTACTCTGTTCAGCAATTGAATCTAATTCTGTCAGTGAAAGAACTGTTTTTATTCTGTTTTCTGTTTCTTCCTGTGGCAAATTAAGATTTTCAGGGCCAAAACCTGCATCTCGATAAACAGTTCCTGCAACAATCTGTGTCTGTGGATTTTGAAAGACAATACCCTGCGGTACAGTACCATCACTGCGCAAATAATCTGCCCTGCTTAGTACTTCATCCGATATGTAGGCATCACCAGAAATTGAACCTGATTGAACCGGCAAAAAGCCGCAAATTAAACGGGATAGCGTACTTTTGCCAGACCCATTTGCACCTGCAATAACAACATATTCGCCTTTTTTTATTTCAAGTGATACCGAATCCAAAGCTTTCGCCAGAATATTACCGTCATCATCAGTATAAGAAAAAGATATATCATTAATAGAAAGAAAACTCATACTTTATTATTTGCATGACTGAACCATTTTTTCGATACGGTTCAATGCTTCTTTTATTTTATCAATATCAGTCGCATAACAACATCGGATAAAGCCTTCACCGCCATCACCAAAAACATTGCCGGGAACAACAGCAACCTTGTAATCATTGATAAGCTTAAGGGCAAATTCCTCGGACGAAAGTCCTGTTTTACGGATATCAACAAAAAAGTAAAACGCTCCCTCGGGTTCACATGCAGGCAGCCCAATTTCGTCCAACCGTTTGCTCATAAGGTTTCTTCGCTGCTGATAAGAAATACGCATACGCTCAACTTCATGAGCTCCTGTTTTTAACCCCTCGAGTGCCGCATACTGACTCATTATCGGGGCACAGATTGTTGAATACTGATGCAACTTATGAATCTGTTCCATAAGATCCTTAGGGCAGCATACATAACCTATCCGCCAGCCAGTCATGGCAAAAGCTTTTGAAAAGCCGTTCAGAATTATGGAATAATCCTTCATTCCAGGGAAAGATCCGATAGAACAATGCTTTTTTTTGTCATATACAAGTTCACAGTATATTTCATCAGAAATAGCCCATATTTGGTGCTCTTTTATAATTTTTGCTATTTTTTCAAGTTCAAAAGCAGGTATCATTCTTCCTGTAGGATTGTTGGGAGAACAAAACATAATCGCTTTTGTTTTGTCGGTGATAAGAGCTTTTACGGCTTCGGCAGTCGGATAAAAATTTGTTTTGCTGGTATCTAGTTTTACAAGTTTTACGTCGCAAAGTTCGGCAAGCGGTTGATAGGATACATAACACGGTTCACAAACAATAATTTCGTCACCCGGATTCAGTATGGCACGCAGAACAGCATCCACCGCCTCAGATGCGCCTATAGTAATCAGTATTTCATTTTTTGGATTGTAATTCAGACTGTATTTTAAAAGATATTCTGAAATTTCCTCACGAAGTTCAAGCAAACCCCAGTTTGATGTATAAGAGGTATGTCCCTGCTCAAGATGATAATATGCTTCTTCACGCAATGCCCAGGGAGTGACAAAATCTGGTTCGCCTACACCCAGAGAAATTATATCATCATGTCCAATTATCAAATCAAAAAACTTTCTTATACCAGACGGCGGTATAGAAGTCATCTTCTTTGAAAATTTGTCTTCCCGTGTATTCACTATGCAGTTACTCCCTGACGACGATCTACTTTTTCATCAACGTAAACTATATCGTTTTCTTTGTAAGCTTTAAGGACAAAATGAGTTTTAGTACTTCTTACGCCTTCAAGAGTAGACAGCTTTCGTGCAACAAAAAAGGCCACATCCTGCAGTGAATCACCTTCAATTATTACCTGCAAATCATATCCACCACTCATGAGATAAAGTGATTTTACCTGCGGGAAACGCCAGATTCTTTCGGCTATACCGTCAAAACCGTGTTCACGCTCAGGAGCAACCTGAATTTCTATTACGGCTCTTACAGCGGCTTTTTCTTCTGGTACTTTATCAGGATTAACAATCGCAGAGTATTTTAAAATTATTCCGTCGTCTTCAAATTTCTTTATTATTGATTTTACTTCGTCTATTGATTTTTTTGTCATTGCAGCAATGTCTTCAACAGATAAACGTGCATTGTCTTTTAGCAGATTCAATATTTCTTCCATAAAATGACCTCTTAACTTTCACTTAGATAAATCTGCTGTTACTATAGCACTAAACGGATATTTGTAATAGTGGGTTCATTTTCAAAAAGATTTTAAAAATAAAGAAGCCCGGCGACTACCTACTTTCCCACTGTTGCAGCAGTATCATCGGCGTAAAAGAGCTTGACTTCCGTGTTCGGAATGGGAACGGGTATTGCCTCTTCACAATAATCACCGGGCATTAATAACGGT
>JAEEQG010000098.1 GCA_016285185.1 Spirochaetota bacterium | reverse complement strand
CCAAATCAGTCTGAAACAATTCTTTGTTCGTGGATAAGACCATAACGACGATTCTGAGTTATTGTATTTCTCAAGATTATCGTAACGAGGAAAACCTGTAAGAAATTGTTTTGTAGTAGTATTATTAGTTTTCTTTAAGTATTCGTGAATTAAGTCATAATCCATTTGGCTTTGATTGAAATACAACGATATATCTTTTACGAAATCTGGTGGATTTGACTCTTCAAGTACACCACTACCGATAAAATTGGAAGCATAATGAACATAAAATAATTTTGCATATTTTCTTACAACCCATGATTTTTGGGTAAAAGTCCGACATGCGTTATATGGTTGTTGAAAACATACGTAATCAGGATTTAGCGACTGTAAATCTAACCATTCGTTTGTTTTGTAATTATATCCAGAAAGAACATTATCGCCTTTCCAAAAATCTTCTGCACCTTCTGATTCATAAATTTCATGATTTAATTCAAGATCTGGAAGTTGCTTTTTATTAGGAATTGTTAGGATAATTACCTCGAAATGGTTATCTGCTTTCATAGCTTCATATACAGATTTCAGGCTTCCCCATACTGATGGTCTCCAGCAAACAAAGACAACTTTTATTCTATCCTTGTTTTGAATTTTTATTAATCTTTTTAAATTCCAAATTTCATCTTCACAGTATTTGATGTTTTCTTTTAGGGATGCGTTCTCTTTAGACAGCGATTTTATTTCATTATCTATGAACGTAAAACGATTTGTTAATCTTTTTACGATGGGGATTTTTTTTAAGAATTTGAAATATACACTACTCAATTTAATAATCCTTGTATTCTGTTGATAGATTTGTTTACATTTTCATCTTCCGTGCAACTTTGAATAATTGCTGTTTAAACCATATTGATAAATTTACTTTACATTTATTTAATGTTCCAAGTGTACCCCATGAAAGAATTCTATCTGAAAACCCATTCTTTATACAAATTAATCTATACTTTTGATATTTCTCTTCGTTTAGTTCATTTCGTGAATCATAAATATATTTTATAGTATTCCAATATCGCAAGAAAAGTGTAAAATGATTTTTAGAAATGATATTTTTGATTATTTCATAATCTACAGCATTTAAAAGCTTCATTTCGAGTTCATTTGTAGAAGCACAAAATCCATCTTCATTTGAATAATAATTATAAACATTGATATTTTTATATAGAAGATTTCCTTTGTTTAAGAAAAAATATGTAATATCATTATCATCGAAAGATTGCATTTTTTTTACGGCATCAAGTTCTTCAATTTTTGGACGACGAAAAATGATAGCTCCTGCATGTATATACATACCTTTTATATAGTCTTTTAAAGATATTAACTCTTTATTTGATAAATTCTCATAAGTCTTTTTTTCACCATTTGAGTTTATTATTACATGTTTATGAGCAATTCCTACAATATTTGAGTTATTTGCCAACTCATCAACTGCATTTTGAGCAAAATTTAAATCACAATATTCATCATCTCCATCCAAAAAACATACATAATCTCCAGTTGCTTTTGACAGAATATTTAGGCGGTTGAGGCTAGCCCTTACAATGTGAAAATATTTTTTTGTGTTATCACGGTTCTGAATAAAAAGCTTTATTTTATTTGGATATTTAGTTTGATACTCTTTTATAATTTCAACAGTTTTATCAGAAGAACCATCATCTCCGATAATAACTTCAAAATCGGAAGTCATTTTCTGATTGAAAATGCTATTCAGACTACGAGAAACATATTTTTCTTGATTATAGTAAGTTACTAAAAAACTAAGCATTCTTTGTACCTGTTTATTCTATAATACTAAAAGGGACAGAAAAATCTAAACGACTAGAATCAACAATCCATGATTTTTGTGTCAAATTAGATGCATTCAAAACTAGGAAATAAGTTCCTGGGTAGAATGTTCGTTTGGGGACTTCAAAAAAAACTTCATGTATACCTAATTCATAAGGCTCATTTTTATAAAATTGAGAAATAGAATCTATTCCTTTTGAAATTTTTAAGGAAAAATCAAAATTTGATTTTTCTTCAACTGAAAACTTTATATAAAATTTAAAATTTTCGTTGTAATTAATTGGAGTATTAAAAACATTATTGTCTTGATTGAGAATTTTTATTTCTATCGGCTTAAAAAAACTATTTCCGATATTAGTAAAATCACACCAACTATAGCTGTTTGAAATATTTTTTTGCTTATCATCCAACCCCAAATACCAATCGATGCTTTTGTTAATATCATCATCTTGGCGGACAATTTGTCCCTTTTCAAGAACAATTCCTTTTGTACAAAGATTTTTCACTTGTGCCATGTTGTGACTTACAAAAAGAACTGTTCTGCCTTGTCCTGTTGAAAGATCATTCATTTTTCCAAGAGCTTTTTTTTGGAATGCACTATCACCAACGGCCAGAACTTCATCAGCAATCAGAATCTCGCTGTCAAGGTGTGCTGCTACTGCAAATGCAAGTCTTACATACATTCCGCTTGAATATCGTTTTACAGGAGTGTCAATGTGCTGTTCTATTTCGCTGAAAGCTATAATCTCATCGATTTTACGATCAACCTCTTTTTTCTTCATTCCGAGAATTGCACCGTTCAGGTAAATATTCTCTCGTCCTGTTAGTTCCCCGTGAAATCCGGTTCCAACCTCAAGAAGACTGGCGATTCGTCCTTTTATCTTTACTTTTCCTTCTGTAGGTGCTGTAATACGGCTTAAAATCTTGAGAAGGGTGGATTTTCCGGCTCCATTATGCCCGATTATACCAACCCTGTCTCCTTGGTTTATATTAAAGTTCAAATCTTTTAATGCCCAAAATCCGTCCGCATTTCCATCAAATTTGTGACTTCCGATTTTACTGTGGCGATCTTGCCTTCCGCGTTTTAAATCCCACCAAGTCTGTATATCGCGAAATAGTGTTCCATTGTTTATAACACCAAGTTTGTAGTATTTTGAAAGATTTTCTGCTCTTATTACAAGATCGCTCATAAAATAAATACCTGTATAAAATTATATATTCAAATACGCCTTAAATAACATCAACGAATGTTCTTTCATTCCTGTTGAACAACACAAGCCCGAAAAAGAAGAAAAGTGCTGTACATACAAGGCTTCCCAATATCATTTCCAACGGAACGTTGCCTGCGCCATAGAACCATTTACGGAAAAGCTCTACCGGTGCACTCATCGGGTTAATATAGAAAACCCATAGAAATTTCTTAGGAGCCTCTGAAAGAGGGTAAACTATAGGAGTGGCGTACATTGCCAAAGAAAGACCGAAACCTATAAGATGATTCAAATCTCTGTATTTCGTTGTTAATGCGGAAATTACCATTCCAATTCCACATCCAAGCAGACCTATCCATATTACAAGTAATGGAAATGCTGCTATCCACCAAGATGGGTGAACGTCCACTCCTGTAACGAGATAATATATATAAAAGAGAAGAAGACAACCGAATTGAATTCCCATCTTTATTATTTGACCTAATGTTGTGGAAATTGGGACAGTAAGCCGAGGAAAGTATACTTTACCGAATATTCCAGAATTAGATCTGAACACAGAGGCTGCGCTGTTAAGCGTTCCTGTAAAATATGTCCAAAGCATCGTACCAGCAAAATAGAACAGAAGATAGGGCACCCCGTCAGTTCCGATATCTGCAAGGTTTCCAAAAACGAATGTGTACATTACGGTAGAGACAAGCGGCTGCACTATAAACCAAAGCGGACCGAGCACTGTCTGTTTGTATGTTGTTGTGAAATCACGTTTCACAAACATATATACAAGGTCTCTATAACGTATGATTTCTCTTATCCGTAAGTCAAGAAATTTTGATTTTGGCTGAAGGATAAGATCCCATTTTTCATTATCTTGTGCATTTTTTGCGACTGTTTTACTCTTTGCCATCCGGTCTTTATTCTCCATCAATTAAATGCGCCGCAGTTTTTGCAAGAGGACTACAGCCTTTTTTCATTACAAGCACTCTATTATTTTTTACCACAACAATCAAGTCCGACACTCCGCACAACGCAACCGGTATATCAGAATAAACAAAGCAGTTATCGCTCTCAATATCTGTCGTTTTTTCAGGTTTATTCATGAAGAGAGAACTGAACGTGTCCCATGTGCCTATGTCCTTCCATGCGAATGATGCTTTTACGGCACATGCTTTGTCTGTTTTTTCTGCAATCCCGTTGTCTATTGAGACTTTGGGGCTTTTCTCATAAACTTCATCAAGGCCATTCCAGTTTGAAAGGCAATGCACTCCGTTCATGACTGAAACTTCAGGCTTTGCGTTCAAAACCGAGAAAGCTTCGTATATGCCAGATTCATGTTTTTTAAGCTCATTCATGAAAAAATCCGCAGAGAAACCGAACATACCGCTATTCCATAAATATCCTTGCTCAACATATTTTTTTGCTGTATCAAAATCAGGCTTTTCTTTGAACTGCTCTATTTTGAATAATGAAGATTCATTATCCTCATTTGGGAAAAGCTTGTATGAACTGTGTATATCAAGTTGTTTTCCAGGTTTTATGTAGCCGTATCCAGTGCAAGAATTTGTCGGTTGTATTGCGAAACAGACAAAATATCCGGCTTTTGCGGCTTTATACGCAGTTCCTGTATCGGCTACAAAAGAATCCATTGGCTCAATCACATGATCGCTCGTCAAAACAAGGATTGTATGCTCGTTATCTGGAAACATGCTTTTAAGAAAGCAGCAGCCAAAAGCGACTGCACCTGCTGTATGAATAGGCTTTGGCTCATTCAGCACAAACAGCCTTTCTGAAAGGATTTCTTTTTGATGACCGTTATATGAATCAATCAACGATGCGCACTGATTTATGACAGTATCTGATATTTCCTTGCGTGTAATTACAATAATTCTGCCAGACACATCCATAGCGACTGCCCGTTGTATGGCTGTCTGCAAAAAAGAAGCTCCGTCCTCAAGAGACATGAACTGTTTGGGGAATTTTGCGCTGGAGGCGGGCCAAAGCCTTTCTCCAAAGCCACCAGCAAGTATTATAACGTCTGTGAACATGCTGAAT
>JAEEQG010000097.1 GCA_016285185.1 Spirochaetota bacterium | reverse complement strand
TTTACGTTCTTAAACTCAACATCATAGTTTTTGCCTTCAAAAGCTTTTGTGCCGTCTTTAACAGGCTCGCCGTTCATCATCTTTTCAAGCTCGGCAATTTTGTAGTTCAGCTGCGGAATTTTGCCGCCAAAGCTTAATGCACGCAGAATCGCAGGGCCAACCGCAAACGACATGCACAAAACAAGAATCAGCTGGCTCAAAGCTATCTTGCCGCCCAGAACCAGAATTCCGCCAAACGGCAAGGTAAAAAGTGCAAGGCACGGAAGGATGCTGTTGTAAAGCGCCATCCACGGCCAGCAGACTTTGTACCAGTCAAGCGTAAAATCACGGTAGCCGCGCACAGCCTCGCCAAAGCGGCGGAAGCTGTCGCCGTCTTTATTGAAGACCTTAATCGCTTCCATGCCGTTTACATATTCGATAATTGTGTTATTCATCTTTTTGGCTGATTCATAATAAGCGCCCATTTTCGACATGCCGGCTTTCATCATCATGCTCATGGCAAGAATTCCAAGCGGAACTGTAGCAAGTGTCAAAAGCGCAAGCCGCCAGTCTACGATGAACATTGCAAGAAGCACAACACACGGAATGGTGATGTTCGCAATTCCTTCAGGAATTGCATGAGCGAGCAAAAGCTCAATCTGGTCAATATCGTCTGTAAAAACGCGCTTAATCTGACCTGTGCCAAGCTCTTTTATGTTTCCAAGCGGCTGCTTTTCAAGCTTATCCTTCAGCGAAATGCGGATATTTTTCAAAGTGTTGTAAGCGCTTATGTGAGAAAACGCAAGGCCGCGGCTGTATAAAATTGCATAAAGTGCAAGGCAAACAAAAATGGCCGCAACTCGAACCATGACAAACTGAAATTCCGGCAATTCATGCTGCGTTAGCGGAACAATCAGCTGATACAAAAAGAAATAAGGAACTACGTTTGCAATAATTCCAAGCGTAGTCAAAATTGACGCAATGACCGTATACTTTTTGTATTTTCCGATATACGGCGCAACAGATGAAATCATTAAAAGTCTCCTTTTTTATTTGATAGATTTATTTATAAATTTCAATAAGCATTATTTTAAATTTCAAAAAATATGATCACTTAAACGACAAAACCGTGTATCCGGCTTTTGCTACGGCAGATATCACCAACGATTCATCTATAAGGGATTTGGAGAGGATATTTACACATTTTTTTTCAATATTTGCCTTTGCCCAGATTCCATCAAGAGAATTAAGAGCGTTTTCAACACTGCGAGCACAATTGGAACATCGCATTCCTTCCACATATGCAGTACAGGAATACACATAATGCGATTTATTTTTGTCTTTTACTTTTACTTTTTTTACTGGTGCATCCCGCTCACCACAACAGGCTGAACCGTGAATAATACGATACACAGTACTTTTTATGGCAAAAAAAACAATTATACAAAGGACTGCAATAATATAAACTGTTGATTGCATAAAGACTCCTTATGGGTATCGTTTTCTTCCTTAATTTATGGAAGAAAACAGTCCTTAAAAGTTTACTATTTTATAGCAGAAACACTCCATTCCTTGCATTTCGCTATATCAGCGTCGCTCGGTGTAAGATTTACAGCAAAAGGCTCTGCAACAGATACAGCACCTGCTGCACCAATGCGGTCCACCCAGTCGCGGATCCACTGTCCGTCACCCCAGTCGTATGAGCCAAAAACAGCAACTTTTTTTCCACTAAGAGAACCTTCGATTCCAGAGAAGAATTCTTCCATGCTGTCTTCAAGGACTTCTGCACCCATCGCAGGGCTTCCCAAAAACAGAACATCACAGCCAAGCACCGTATTACTGTCGGCATTATCCGCTTTCGCAAAAACGACTTCTGCTCCAGCAGCTTTTACTGAGTCTAATACGGCATTTGCCATAGCTTCCGTATTTCCTGTTGTGCTTGCATAAATTACTGCAACTTTCATTTTGTACTCCTCATGCGGCTTTTACAGCCTTTTTGTATTCTTTGACAATCTGACGAATCGTATAGCCTTCATCAAACAATTGTTTACACATACAACTGCACATTCTGTACCTGCACTGACATTTCCTGGCATTTTCCACATCCGAATACGCTTTCCAGCAACCACAAAATTTGCATTCTCTGCCTTTGTTCTTTTCAAAGGCAATCACATCTTCAACTGGATAACCGAGAATCACGCCTACTTCATGCGGAAAACTGATTCCCGTCTTCATTCGCTTAATTATTCTTTTTACAACAGAGTACAAATCCGAACAGTTTTTGTACCCTTTATCATGTAAATATGAATGTGTGAGCGTATCGTTAAGGATTCGTTCTAACAGGCTGACATTATAAACCAGCACAACAACAGTCTCCGCAGATATTTTTACTGTAACCGTTGAAATCCCGTGTGTATCGAAAATCATCCGCCATTGCTTGAATCTTTTTTTTGAAAAGACCGTTTTCTTTATAGAAAAAAGATTAGCAGGTTTTATGCCGCAAAGTGTAGGTGCACTGTAATGAATCATTATCTGGTCAAAACTCATAGCTTGGTTAGTCCTATCTAACAATATTAAGCTATATGATATCAAAAAATTAGTCAATACAAACCAATTATATTTGTTAGTACTTGCTAACAAATATAATATGTGATAATCTTTTTATAATGTTAGTAAACGCTAACAATTTAATAAGAAGGTACAAGATGAAAAAGCTTATTGAACTAAAAAAAGAACAAAGCGGTGTAATTGCATCAGTAAACGGTGATACACGCTTTGTGAGCAGGATTACTTCTATAGGAATTACTCCTGGATGCAAGGTAACAATCGTTAAAAACGAAAAACATCGTCCGCTTTTAATTTATTCACGCGACACAATGATTGCGCTCAACCGTAAGAAATGTGAAAACATTACTGTGGAGGGAGTAGCATGAGTAATAAAAACGAAACAGTTATCGCACTGCTTGGTCAGCCTAACTCCGGCAAATCAACACTGTTCAATGCTCTCACAGGTTTAAAACAGCATGTCGGTAACTGGCCCGGAAAAACTGTTGAAAAGAAAGAAGGAACATTTGTCCACAACGGGAAACACTATCTGGTAGCTGACTTGCCTGGAACTTACAGCCTTTCTGCAAACTCTGATGAAGAAATAATTACCCGTGATTACATTGCCAGCGGAAAAGCAGATGTTGTGTGTATTCTTGCAGACAGTTCCCAATTGCAAAGAAGCCTTTATATGCTTGCAGATTATGCAGGTATCAGTGTACCGGCTTTTCTCGTTCTCAATATGAGCGATGTTGCCGCCGAACAGGGTAAGACCATAGATGCAAAAGCAATCTCCCAAAAGCTTGGGATTCCTGTTGTGCTGTTTTCAGCTCAGGATAAAAAGAACTATGCCAAATTTTACACAGCTCTTGAGAGTGCCACAGTCAACAAAACTGTCCTGAATTGCAAAAAACTTATTGAAAGGTTCGAAAAAATCGAACATTTCAATAAAATTAAACCTGTTTTACCCGAAAACTTGATTTCAGGTTATTCTTCCGACTGGATTGCTGTTAAAGCTATAGAAGGGGATGCTCCTGTGATTGCAAAAATCAAATCAAAACTCGAAGGTGAAAAACGTACCACGTTTGAAGCGGCCGTTCAAAGCACCGAAAAAGGAGTACTACTCACAGGTGAAGCAAAGTTTGCCTGGATAGACGAATTACTCGAAGGTTCTGTTACTTCAAAAACACAAATGCGCAAGCTCGGCAAATTTGACCGTATGATTACTCATCGTGTATGGGGAAAGCCGGTTGTAATTCTTACCGTTTTGTTCGGCCTTATTGCATCGTTTATTCCAGCCCTTCCGTTCATGGGAATCGGCTCCGCAATAGGAGCTCTGGTTACGCCTGTTACAAATGCGCTGGCCTCTGCCGGCTGTCCTGGTTTTATTATTGCCATTATCTGTGATGTTGTAATCAACTCACTCAGCTTCATTTTCAAAATGCTCGGCTTCGTATTCGGCGTCACCTTAGTGTTTGGATTGCTTGAAGAAGTCGGCGTTATGGCCCGCATCTCCTATGTTTTCGATAACACAATGGCAAGACTCGGACTCCAGGGGAAATCAGTTATGCCTTTCCTTGTCAGCTTTGGTTGTACAATGGGTGGTGCCGCAGGTGCCCGCGTAATTGATAACTGGGGACAGAAGGTTCTTACAATTGCACTCGCATGGGCTGTTCCTTGCGGGGCTGCATGGGCAGTTGTTCCAATGCTTTCAACTGTATGGTTCGGAGGCTCAGCACCTCTTATCATTGTAACGGTTCTCGCTGTGATGATTCTTCACATGTGGATTACTTCAAAAGTTTTTGGCCGAAAACTTGTAAAAAAAGAAGACCGCTGCGGAATGATTATGGAGCTTCCTCCTTATCACAAGCCAAAGTGGGGCGCACTTTTCCGCTATGTTCTTGGTCGCACAAAGGATACCTTCTTCCGCGTTCTAAAAGTCATTCTTCTTGTATCGTTTGTTTTCTGGTTACTTACCTTTACAAACTCAGGTTCTATGGATAACTCAATTCTATACAAGGTTGGTCAGTTCATTGAGCCTGTTACAAAGATTTTTGGACTTGGATGGAAAACCTTTATGGCCTTTATTGTTTCTTCTCTTGGTAAGGAAGGTGCAATCGGTGTTCTCAGTTCAATCTTTACAGACCACAGTATGCTTTCAGTAGGTTCTACCGTTGCAGGTACCGTTGCTCCAAACATCAACGAGCTGCTTGTTGCAAATGTTGCAAAGCCCGAAGCCCTCGCTTTCATTTTTGCAATTACTTTCAACATGCCGTGTATTGTTGCACTTGCTGCGACTTATCAGGAAACTCATTCCGCCAAGTGGACAACCATCATAGCACTCTATTACACACTTGGTGCTCTTGTGATTTCCTGCATAGCATACCATATTGGTCTTTTGATTTTCTAGTTTATGGAAGAACTTTTACGACTGCTCCGCGACGGTCATTCCCGTTCAATCGAAATGCTCGCCGCTGAGCTTAATACAACTACCGACGATATTGTCCGGCGTATAGAATTATTGGAACATACAGGAATAATCCGCCGTGTTCTTAACATCAAAAATGACTGCTCAAAAGGCTGCAATGGCGGTCACTGTCCTGGATGCAACGCCCGTACCGGCAAGTCCGGAAGTAATCCATGTAAAGGCTGCTTACCAGAAGGCAGTTTTAAAAACATGGGTGAGATGTGGGAAATTATCAGCTAATCTATCACATCAGTATAAAAAAAAAATAGGGTGGAATAATCCACCCTATTTTTCATAGTATTTCTGTAATATATTTTTCTATCTGTTCGGGTGTATCAGTAGGATTAAAACGATTGATTACTGTACCGTCCTTTGCAACAAGAAACTTTGTAAAATTCCATTTGATTCTTGAACCGAGAGTTCCACCCTTCTCTTTTTTTAGAAAGGTGTAAAGCGGAGATTCGTTTTTACCGTTTACATTAATTTTTGAAAACTGCGGAAACGTAATTCCAAATCGTCCTGTACAGAAAGTATGAATCTCATCGTCTGTACCAGGTGCCTGTCCTAAAAACTGATTACAGGGGAAATCAAGGATTTCAAGGCCTTTATCTTTGTATTTGTTATACAGTTCCTGAAGTCCGGTATACTGAGGAGTAAAACCGCAACCAGTAGCAGTATTTACAATCAAAAGAACTTTCCCTTCGTAATTTTTAAGCGGAACATCATTACCATCCCGTGCCTTTACTGAAAAATCATATATCGTCATACAAACCTCCTCTTGTACAAATAAATTGTACACAATCTAATTTATAAATTGAATATACCAGAACATCTTGATTATGTCAATTAAATTGTGTACAATTTAAACATGAACAATGAAAAAGAATTTTATAACCCTCTTGCTTTAGATAACCAACTGTGCTTTGCTCTTTATGTCTGCTCAAAGGAAATAATCAGAAAATACTCTCCACTGCTTGAACCGCTTGGTTTAACATATACTTCTTATATAACGCTGCTGAGTCTATGGGAAAAAGACAATGTCCCTGTAAAAGAACTCGGGGAACGGCTTTTTCTTGATTCAGGAACTCTAACTCCGCTGCTCAAAAAGCTTGAAGAACAACAGATAATTACACGAACCAGAAGTACAAAGGACGAAAGAACGGTTTATATAAGGCTTACACAAAGAGGCAAAGACCTGCGTGAACAATGTAGCAATATTCCTTCAAAGATGATGTGCTACAATCTTCTGGACGTAAAAGAGGCTACTGCCCTGCTGAAAACACTCCATACAATGATGGAAAGAATGCGCGGATAATTATCACTTTGCAATAAGTTTGTTAAGGCCTTCTGCGGCCTCTTTTGCACGTGTTGCAAGCGAGCTCAACTCGTTCATCTGCGAACACAGTTTCACATTATGATCAAGAATATCAGATACAGCTTTATTTGCTTCTTCTGCAGTTTCCGTAAGTTTTGTTATATTGGATGAAACCTGTTGCGAGTATGAGTACTGATTTTCCGCTTCCTGCTTTACTTTTGCAGCTGAATCTGTCATTTCATGTGTTGCCTTTACAATCCTTTCGCCCGCTTGCTTTTGCAGTTCCATACTGTGAGCAGATTCACTTACACTCTGATTTGTACTTGCCGCTCCTGTAGAAACCTGCTTGAGCGTGTCACGGACGCGTACACTAAGATTAAAGCCTTCAGAAATGCTCTTGTTTATTTCTGTAACGATTGTTTTGATTTTATCAGCCTGCGTACGGCTTGCTGCCGCCAGATTCTTTATTTCGTGCGCAATGACCGAAAAGCCCTGTCCACTTGTTCCTGCATGGGCAGCTTCGATAGATGCATTCATCGCAAGCATGTTTGTTTGTTCTGCAAAATCCGTAACAACCTGAACTACTCCGAGGATTTCCGTAGAATAATTCTTTATATCTTCCATATTTCCTACAAGAACCGAAACATCGTTTGAACTTGTTTCGGTCATTTTGTCCAGAGATCTTGCGAAATTTACCGCACTGTCTATACCGTCTGCAACCTGTCCTACACCTGTTACCATAAGATTTGTTTCCTGAGCGGTGTTTTCGATGGACGTGTTTTCGGACTGAAGTTCAGTATTTACCCTCTGGAGTGATTCCACAAGGCTACCCACTGCTTCAGAAGTATTTTTAACAGCATCGGTCTGTTTTGCTATAAGGCCGCCTATCCTTTGCGCTTCGCAGGCAGAACGTGCAGCTGACTGAGAAACGTTTGATACCGAGTCTTCCAAGGTTTTTGCAATATTTATAGTTTCAAGCGAAAGATTCTCAGCATTCGAAACTATTGTATTCAGCCGGTCTCGCTGAGAGGAAGTTTCATCCATTATTACCTTTAGTTTGCGCTTGTTTTGGGCACTTTCAACCGACACAACTATAAACATAGTCAAATCTATGATGAAAAAAGAAAATCCCTGCAACCATGCAAACGGTACTGCCATCATAGCCTGATAAATAATGTCATGCGTAGCAAAAGTTAGCGCAAACAAAAGACCGCAAAGAATAAAACGGGAGTTCGGTTGTTTTTTTAAGACGGCTTTTATATCAAAAACAAATACAAATACTACAGCTGCAAAAATTGGTATCAAAGAAAGCGTAAACAGCATCTCATGGGCAAGATCGTTGCGCATACATGCCACATACGCGACGGTCATCATTGCAAGGATAGAATAAACAATTATTTTTAATAGCTTTGACAGGCAATGAAAGTATTCGCCCATAAACAAGACAAGAAATCCCATACTATAGATGAATGAAAGTCGCGCGAACGTACGCTGCAAAAAAATAGGCAGAATCAACAGTTCCGAGGCCAGATCAAAAAAGTAAAAGGATATGGTGATAAGCGTGAATGAAAAATAAAGGCCGGCTCTGTTCGAACGGTCACTGAAATACCGGAACATAAAGTAAACACCAAGGAAAATACAGATTGCCGCAAACATATAGTATGCGGTAATATTCAAAAATCGCTGTAATGTTTCTACAAGATATCTTCTGTTTATATCACTCCAGTAGAACTGGTTAAATGTTCCGTGCGAAGAACCGCATTTGCACCTCAATGCAATCTTAAACTTGCCGTCGTGTATTTCTTTTTCCGGAATACGAAGTATTGAATTACCTTCGTATGAAATTGTCATCTTTGGTTCAATACAACCATGCTGACCTATCAGTATTCCGTTTACAAAAATATCCATTGCGCAGGAACTTCTGCCGGTTTCAAAGTATACTTTTTTACCGTTGAATTCCGGTGGAACAGTGAGCTCGCTCCTAAGCCAGAACATCCCGTCACCTTCCATCTTTATGGCTGCCGGAAGTTCTATAGTTTTCCACATTGAATCCGACATATTGGGATCCGCCCAATATTCATTGTCACCATCCTGATATTTCCATTCTGCCTGAACAGGTATCTGTAATGTTGCTGATGAAAGAATTGCAAGCGTAAATAGTGAAAAAAACAACAACAATATGATTTTTTTAGTAAAAAGCTGGTTCATAATGCCTGACTTCTCCCCAAAAAATGATACTTTATTATAAACCATAAAACACAGTAATTCCACTTTTTTAACTTGACATTTAAATCAAATACTCTTATTTTAGGAGTGATTAATGGGGGTGTACCGGTTTCGACTAGAATGATTCGAGGTCTTGAGTTGCAGGTGAGAGTGAAGGTTCTCTAAACTGACAAACCTATAATTGCCAACAATGACAATTACAAAGCTTACGCATTAGCTGCATAAGCCGGAATACAAATTGTGCGGCTCTGAATGATTTGATATTCTGTTACCTACCAGGGCTTGCCATGTAAGGTTTTTGGTACTTGCATGGGACTCTTCACCAAAATAAGGAGCCGACGCTTGCGGTACTGCTACCGGTTCCCGACAAATACCTCGTACCGATAAACCTGTAGAGATTCCTGATCCGCTTTTTAGGACGGGGGTTCAATTCCCCCCACTTCCATCTTTTTCCATTCTACACGTATTTCTCCATCCAAACTGTCATAAATTGCAAATTTACACGAGCAAAGTAAAAAACAAAAAATCTTTATCCATGTTCTGATTTGTGATTATGCCTGATAAAAAAAATAGGGCTGTCCAATCGGACAGCCTCTATCAAAGGAGTGTATATTCTGTACGTTAAAAAAATAAAATCATTATATTTGTTATTGCAATCAAAAGGTAAAACACAATATAAAAAGAAGGTTACAAAAAAATTAAAAAAAAATTAATTTTTTTTATGCATAGAAAGAATAGTTATTTTTGCCAGCCGCTTTTGTATTGTACAAGGCTTTGTCAGCCTGAAAATACAGCTGTTCAAACTTTGTACCGTTTTTTTCAGGGATAGCAATTCCGATACTTGTTGAAAGATTTCCGCCATATTCAGCAGCAAGTGCCGGTACACGTTCCTTTATTTGCCGGGCTCTTTCTTCAACAATACTGAGTGATGCATTTTTCATAAATACGATAAACTCATCACCGCCCAAGCGGGCAACTACGTCACCGGAACGGAAACTATCAGAAAGTAGACTGGAGAAACGGACGAGAACTTCATCTCCAGCCATATGACCGTAATTGTCGTTAATCTGCTTAAAGTTGTCGAGATCAAACAGCAAAAAGGCACACGAAGTTTCATTCTGAGTAAGTAGAGCCGTGTCAATAAGCCGTTTTGCAGCCCCACGATGGAGAATGCCAGTAAGAGGATCTTTACTGGAATCCATATCCATAGCCAGCGAAGTTTTATAAAACTCATTTTTTATATCTGCAAGCTTGTTTGCATCTTCAACAAGGGGATAAAAATCAAGGAAATCAAGAAGTTCAGAAGGAACAGACACATGCAGAGATGAGATTTTCCAACAACCGGAATCAAAAACAACCGTCGAAGTTACTTTGGTAGAAACAGAACAATGTCTGGATTTCTGAAACTTTTTTTCATAAGAAACACTCATACAAAAGTTGACTACATTTTCCGCAAGAACTTTTCGGTCAGTCTGTGAGATTTGTATTGAAGAAACACCAAGGTTGTCAAAACTGTCAGTTGTACGTGTACTGTCAAAAATAAAAGCACCTTCAGTAAAATATTCGGAATCAGAAACGGTGATTTTTCCAAGCATGTAATCTTTTATAAAATTAATAAAAAAAACTTCTGCGGTCTGTTCACTTTCCATAATAATATCTCTCTCTTATTTTTGTGAATTCTATTATATAAACGACAGTTTTTCAATATTTTTTTACCAATCTTTCAAAATCAACCGTATCCTGCCGGGCTGTCTTTATAAAAGAATTAGATTCAACCTTGCCGAGAACAGCTGAAAATTCTTCTTTGTTACGGTAAGTACAGCTTCTGAATATGTTTGTATAATCCTTGAGTTTTGTCTTGTAAACCTGATCTTCTATATATTTTCTTATTTCGAGCGACTCAGACAAAGCCTTTTTCCAGACAGATTCCGACAAAGTTTTTTCGTTATAAACAAATTTCAGCACATATAGAGCAGAAACTGCATTATCAAACGTATACTGCTTCCAATATTCGTCATAAACAGCATGAACCTGTTTCCAGTTTTCAAATTCACCGTTACAGATTCTGTCTCGCAGCATGTTGAATTTTTCTTCCGGCATAAGCTGACCACCCATATTTATCCAATTGATAGAATTTGCCTTATCAGCATTAGAAGCGGTAAATTTCATAAATGAAGAACCGCTTTCTTCAAAATATGCCAGAAGTGTTTTTACCGCATACATTACAAGCATTTGCCTGTAAGCATGATAAGCTTCTGCAGGTTTAATGATATGAACAGACCGTTTGGATCTTTCCATATTCTCCCCTTTAACAGAAAGCTCTTTTACAGTATCCGTTCGGTTCAACAGGTATTCCCTGCCAACACGCATAAGTTCCTGTTCAGAATCAGGACAATTTTCATTTTTAAATGCAAATACAGCCTGCCCGACCCATTTTTCGAGAAGTGAAACAGCATTCAGAATTTCCATTGCCGTATCCGGAGCGAGATAGTCCGTTACTATGTGCTGTGATATATGTACGCGGTTATCCCGTGTTTTATACTTCCAGCTGTTCCGTTCGAGCGCATACATATTGTACATCCAGTAATACGCCGGCATTACTTCAAGCCTGCCAAGACTAGCATTATCAATTAGCATTGAGAACGGCAGCGGAATATTAAGCTCGTTGGGGTAATTTCCTTTTGTGATTAGTGTATAACTTGCAAAGCGGCTGTTGTGCTTGAGCGTACTTGAGAGTCCCGGCCAAAAGCCGCGTCCTGCAATGATTTCGCCATCGTTACCTCGGCTGTTATGATTTGAACCGACCGTTGCACCAGCCGCCATATTTGACTGCCCCATTACAAGGCTTGCTATAAGGAATGAGTTGTTGTGATGCTGCTCATGACCAGGAAATACTAGGTTGTTCAGAACTTCGCAACAGGAAATCGTCGAATTGTCACCTAGTATTGAATGGATGAGCCTTGCACCGTATTTGAGGTTACTGTTATTTCCCATTACAAAGCGAACAGCCTTGCAACCGTAAAAAATGCGGCAGCCATAACCAATGATTCCGTTTACAAGCTCAACTCCCTCTCCTATTTGTGTAATGGAACTCTCATCCGATTTTACAGTTAGATTTTTTAGTTTGTTTGCACCTTTTATGTATGCACTTTCTTCTATATTTACATCTTTAATTATGTGGCAGCTTTTTATAACAGTTCCGGATCCTATACAACAATAGAAACCGCGTCTGGAATCATAAGATTTATTTGTCAAATCAAATAAAGCCTTCATCAGCTTGGAGTCATCCCGATAGATTGTCCACATATAGGCATCCGCACAAATCATGTCATAAAAAGGGAGAACATCACGACCGCCAGCTTCGTTCAGCGGTTGAATCCAAACTCTTACATCTTCGCTTTCATCTTGTTTTATGATACCGTTTCCTGCCTTCGCATGGTTTGTGGTATCCATTTCGTCTATTTTGGAAAGGAGAACTTCATTACCAATCAGATAATGCGAAATATAACTGCAGTTGTGAATAGCACAGTGATTTCCTATATCACACGAAATAAGGCAGCTGTTATAAATTCCTTCAGGGACCGAAAAATCATGATAGCGTAAAAGTCCTTCTCCGATATCTCCGATTCGGACAAGTCCGTAAAACTTTGAATTCCTTATGGAATCAGGCAAAAAATTATTTGTAACAAAAACTTTTGACCAGTCCGGACAAAAATTATTGTTTTTTTCCAATTGTAAAATCTGTTCATCTGTCAAATGAATCCATTTATCTTTTTGTTCTTTGCCAAAAAGTACGACAGCCTGTTCATTCCTTAAATAATATTCATCTTTTCCTGCAGGAATATATTCCGGACCAATAAAATCAAAACCGTATCTGTCTTTATTTTTTATATAACTTGCACCCATGATAACAGAATAATACTTTTATGTGATTATGAAAAGTAACTTTTGCTGCTATATACAAAAAAAAGAGGCTGTCAGATGCCAACCTCTTTTTCATTATGTTCTATTCAATATAATCTTAAACTATCTCTCAAGCTTTGTAATCTTTGATCCCTCGAGAGTAAGATTGTACATCAAACCTTTTTGATCAAGGATAAATGCAACAATAGGCTTATCGAGAGCCTGTGTCAGGTCTATTGATTTTCCGATACCTACTGAGATAACTGCTACTGATGCATCAATTCCAACTGAAAAACCATCACTTTTCTGGAAACCTTCAAGAGCAGCCTTGTTCATAAGGCAGTAAATGATTGTTTTTTTCTGTCCACCGAGCTGAAAACCTACAGAAGCGGCAGCTGTACTATAGTAATCAACAATCTTGTTGCGGATAAGCAGAGCACCTTCACCGTATTCACCACCAATACCTACACCGGCTTTGATAACTTCAGGGAAAACCAGAACACCTGCTGACTTGTTCAGCAATTCTTTTGCACCGTCAATCTTTTTAAAGCTTTCCAAAGCATCTTCAATTTCTGCTTCAATAACCTTTGCAGATTTTGCAAAAGCGGTTCCAGCAACAAACATTACACAAACAATACTAAACAGAAAAACCTTTGCCAATTTTCCTTTGAACATAAACTTACCTCCGGCTCAATGAGCTGTATACACAAAATAAACATCTAACCATAAAAAAGGTTAAACCGTTAAAAGCGATTTTAATTTTACAGACTTATATTTTAACTTGTCAATTAAAAACAGATTAAAAAAACATAAGACAATAACAGAAAAGTTTTCATCCACAGAAAAAATATATTGTTAAATTAAATAAAAGGGTATAGAATAAAATTCCGTTATGAAAAACGGTTTTGACAACGAAAAATACCTGCAAATACAATCAGAACACATCAAAGAACGTATTTCCCAATTCGGTAACAAGCTATATTTGGAATTCGGCGGCAAACTTTTTGACGACTACCATGCATCCAGAGTACTACCTGGTTTTCAGCCGGACAGCAAACTAAAAATGCTGATGCAGCTAGCCGATTATGCGGAAATTATAATCGTAATAAGTGCTGTAGACATTGAAAAAAATAAAATAAGAAATGATTTGGGTATAACATACGACAAAGACGTTTTGAGACTAAGAGATGAATTTCAAAGCCGAGGCCTTTTTGTAGGCGGTGTTGTCATTACCCACTATACAGGGCAGGAAGCAGCAAAAGTTTTCCGCAAAAAACTTAACCGGCTCAACGTAAAAACTTATTTTCACTACACAATTCCAGGTTATCCGTCAAACGTAGCTCTAATTGACAGTGAAGAAGGTTTCGGTAAAAACGACTATATAGAGACTTCTCGGCCTCTGGTTGTTGTAACAGCCCCTGGTCCTGGTTCCGGTAAAATGGCAATCTGTCTGAGCCAGCTTTATCATGACAACAAACGTGGAATAAAAGCCGGATATGCAAAATTCGAAACATTTCCTATCTGGAACCTACCGCTGAAACATCCCGTCAACCTTGCATACGAAGCTGCAACTGCGGATCTTAACGATATAAACATGATAGACCCTTTCCATCTTGAAGCATACGGAAAGACAACTGTAAACTACAACCGCGATATAGAGATATTCCCTGTTCTGGACGCCATATTCAAAGGTATTTATGGAGAAAATCCGTACAAATCGCCTACTGACATGGGCGTAAATATGGCAGGCTATTGCATTTCCAATGACGAAGTTTGCTGCGAAGCTTCAAAACAGGAAATTATTCGCAGGTATTACACCGCATTGAACAACTTTGCGGAAAACAAAATCGACAACAACGAAGTAGACAAAATCGACTTGTTGATGCGGCAGGCAAATATAACAACTGATTACAGAAAAGTAACAGTTGCGGCAAAAGAAAGAGCCTTAAAATCAAAAGTCCCGTCCGCTGCAATAGAACTTGAAGACGGTACAATAATCACATCCGAAACCTCTCCCCTGCTAGGTACCAGTGCAGCTCTCCTTTTGAACGCCACAAAGCATCTAGCAGGAATTGACCATAAGCTCAAACTGATTCCGAAAGAAATGATAGAACCGATTCAGAACATGAAAGTTAGCTATCTTAAGGGAAACAACCCGAGGCTTCATACAGACGAAGTACTTGTTGCCCTTGCAATGCTTTCTAAAAATGACGAGAACTGCCTCAAGGCTCTTGAACAACTGCCGAAGTTAAAAGGCTGTCAGGTTCATACATCGGTAATGCTAAGCGAAGTTGACCGGAAGATTTTCAAAAAACTCGGAGTTGATCTAACCTGCGAACCAGTAACCAAAAAGCAAAAATCATTGATTGGATAAGGCTGTTTTTAAAGACCTTTTACAGCCTCAAGATGTTTTTTTATTGATTTTTCAACTTCCTGATAAACAATAAGAGAAGTTTTTAAAGGATTTGACTCACCGGCAAGCAGCTTTTCCAATTTAGTTTTCCCGGGGAAAACAAGAGATGCAAGTTCTGCCGCTTCATTCGAAGCTATTTTTTTGTCAAGTTCATCAAGCTGCTTCAATAAAGAAGCGGTATTTGATGAGGGAGAAAGACCTTTTCTGCATAGTTCTACAGCCCTTTGTGCATTATACAACATCGAAGAAAGATTTTTAACAACAGAATCTAAAGCTTTTTCATACATCTGCTTTTGCAGCTGCTTGTCCTCTGTGCTTGTCTTTGATTCAACAATATTCGTTTTTGTAGATGAAATATCAGAAAGCAAAAGCAGTTTTTCGGTTGAATACGGTATAATTCCCGGTATTTTTAGTCCCTGCGGTGTTAGAGTGTAGGTTCTGATTTGGGGATACGCCGCACACTTGCTCTCAAACCACCAGGCATAAAGACTCATTCGACTGTCTGTTAAGACAGGTTTCCCGTTATAGTCTGTTTTGTAGAATGGATAGGCCCCGTACAGCGCATTGAAACTATCGGTTTCCGCAGGATGCAGTCTGCCGGAAAGCCTGTGTGAACGTTCCTCAAAAGTACTGCCTTTAAAATGAGTTTTGTTATCGGGGAACCCCAAATCAAGACCTGCCGTATAAATATCCGTACAACCAAGAAAACGGGCAAAATCCCAGGCTGTAGTTGCAACAGAACCGCCGGCACCAAGTTCTCCTTTTTCACCCGTAAACTTTTCTATGTATTTTCCTAAAGGGTACATTGAAGAACACAACATAATTTCTTTACACGGAAAATGAAAAACAGAAGGATATGTGGCAAGTTCCGCAACAAGAACAGTTTCGGGAGCTTCCAAACCGTCTAGATGACGCACATTCCAGTACTGGGGATCAACAGCAACAACAAAATCAGGCTGAAAACCAGCCTTAAGACATGATTTTAATGCTGTATCAACACAGACGGTCACACAACGCCGGTTTATCTCCCCTAAAACAGGGAGAACACTGTCAAGGCTGGGACCAGCTGCAATTACACATGCGGGAAGCCCTGCATAAGCGTCTTTTAGACAGCATATTCCTTCAAGCTCCTTAACGTTTGGAAGATTGCAGCACATATTTTTAAGCCATAGTGTCCCGAATTTTTCCAAAGTCCTTTCATTTATTTCGTCTTTTTTACGATTGCGTTCAAAAAGCTCCTTCAAAGATGAAAAGAAATTTTCATCATGAGCCTGTTGGCTTTTTACATTACAAAAAGCACATTCTTCAATATCAAGTTTTTCTGTTACGGTCCATACAGTATGTGCAGATGCACCGATAAGCAGAATGCATTTGTTTTGCATAAGTACTGGAGTAAAATCAAGTACTTCGAGTGCAGTCATAAAAAACAACGGATTAGGTTCAACCAAAACCAGTGTCTTTTCAGGATAAGCTGCGGCAAATGCAAGAGGCGCATAACCAAGACCAAAGCCAAAAAAACAGCAGGTACTTTTTGTTTTTATTTCGTCTGTGGCGATAAGGCGTTCTGCTTCCTGAACAGGATTATATTTTGAATGCAGCGCAAGACCGTTGAATAAAGCGGAAGGCACACCACTCCGGCTTTCAATTATTTCAATACTTGCGGCAGCAGCATAATTTGTACAGTTTAATACAGCATCAGAAAAAGTCGACAACAGCTGGGGGAAACGCTCTTTAAGACATTCAAGGTTTTTATTCAAGAGTGAGTTCAATAACCATGTCCTCCCTGACGGGTGTTCCTGGAGGAGGATTCTGCGAAACAACCCAGCCGTCACCTTTTATAATAATATTCAAATCTTTCCGATCAAGCAGACTTGTAAGCATTCTCTTGGGATAACCAGTAAAATCAGGAACAACCTTTTCTATAACGAGAGGCTTTTCAGTCGGTATTTCTATTTTACCGCTATGGCGCAGAGAAACTGCATTGTTTCTTTGTAACCCAAGATAATCAATTATTGCATTAGCAGCCTGATTGATTACAGGAGCAACGATTCTTCCGGCGTAGGTTTCACCTTTTGCTTTAGTTATAACGATATAAAGTATAATCTCGGGATCTTCCACAGGGAAAACCGCAACACAGTTTGACAAAAAGTCAGTATCACTATAACCGCCTTTTTCAGAATCGAGCATCTGGGCTGTACCGGTTTTTACACCGATTGCAACGTCACCAATGTTGGCCCGGCTTCCTGTACCTGCGACAGCGGTTGTTTCCATGCAGCTTAAAATATAATCCGCTGTTTTTTTTGAAATCACCTGATCTTTTTCTACAGGCTGATGCTGGTAAAGTATTTTCCCGTTTTTATCCGCTATTTTTGAAACAACTGTCAGCTGTACAGGTTTTCCGCCATTGGCAATGGCAGTTGCAGCCTGAACCATCTGTAATGCGGAAACACTTATTTCCTGACCGATTGAAATAGTTGGCTTTGAGCGGGCTGACCAAAGCTTGTCCGTCGTTTTTTTCACAGACCCCTTTGTTTCACCCGGGAGTTCAATACCTGTTTTTGAGCCAAAACCAAAATCCCTAAGCTGTTGTAAAAAATACTCAGAGTTAATTTTCTGACTCATCTGTGCCAGCGCATCATTGCACGAATATTGCAAAGCCCCTCTCGCTGTCAAAAGGCCATGATGTTCAAGACAAGTCATACGGATATGCTCACCGTTGGAAGTTTTTATTTCAAAAACACCGTCACAAAGGAAAGTTTCATCAGGAGTAATAACACCTGCATCCAAAAAAGACGCAACCGAAAATATTTTGAATACAGAACCGGGTTCGTACGCATACATTGCAGGACGATCCATGCGCTCTTCATCTGAAGATGATCGGTAATAGTTAAGATTTGGAGCAGGCAGGCTTATATATGAAAGGATTTCGCCGGTTTTCGCCTCTGCAGCAATCAACATCATACTTTCAGCCTGCGTATCTTCCATTGCAGCACCTGCAATCTGTTCAAGCTTAAACTGCAGATTGCTGTCTATTGTAAGCAGCACATTATTGCCGTATGTATTAACTTTTGTAATATCTTCCGGCGGAGCAAGGATTTTTTGGCACTGAAGTTCAATACCGGATAATCCCTCGCCGTCATCACCCATAAAACCTATAAGTTGCGCTGCAAGGGAATTTTCAGGATAATTACGAGAAACTGTTTTTTCCATACGAAGACCATACAACTCATAGCTTTGTACGGCATTTTGGATTTCATCGTGTTCAGCCTGGTTTATCCTTTTCTTGAGATATATAAAATCTTTGGAAGCATTTTTAATCTGATCAGCAATCTTTTCGGCAGAAATACCGATTATGGGACTAAGAACAGCGGCCATATTGTCCACATTCTTAACGGCAGATGGTGTGACCGAGAGATTGTAAACAGTCGTTTGGATAGCAAGAATTTTTCCGTTACGGTCAAGAATAGAACCCCGCTCGCGTGTTACGACAGAAGGAATTACCTGTGGAGCCGGCTTTAACATGAGCATTCCATAAGAAATCAGAATGGCAAAGATCATAACTCCTATTATTACAGCAAAAGTTATTATCCTCCCTTTTGAATAAAAGCCGTTCATTTCCATAAAACTTTACCCGTTATATTCCTGACAGAAACAAAACCATAATCTCTTGAATCCACAGATTCCTCATAATTATCACCGACTGCAAGAATCATACCTTCCGGTACATACTCTGAATTTCTGATTCGGTGATACTGCTCTTCTGTCAACGGAATTTCTTTTTCTCCCACTCTTAAACTATATCCCGAATCTTCATAAATTTCCAGCTTTTCATTTTCGACCGCAACACACCGTTTTACAACAGTGTGATTATTGTAGTAATAAAGAACAATATCGTTTTTTTCAGGTGAAGCCCACTTTACAAAAAAAGAAGTACCGGACGGTTTTACCAATCCGTAGGCCAGTTTATTTTCTACTATATATGAACCTTGTTTTAAGCACGGTTCCATCGAAACACCTTCAACTTTTTTTATGTCAAAAACAAATATTTTCAGCAGAATTCCGACAGAAAGTCCTATAAGAATACAAAGAAAATTTCGCCTCATAACTGTATAACATTCTAATAATTGTACAAATCTATGTCGATATAGTTCATATGGAAATTTTCTCTTTTTTTGAACCGCAGAACCAGGTAGTAAAACCTGCACACTCAAATACTAAAAAAAAGGCTCGTGTAGCAATTTCAGGCGAAAAGTACAGACATTCCTATTATACTTACACGTCATCCTATGCAAATGATTTTTTATCAGCACAGACAACAGCTGCAGTTCCTCAAAAAAAAGAATTTGATCTATCTGCATTTACGACTTCAATAGCAGAAACAATTTCAATTGATTACAAAAAAATAGCGATTACAATCGTGGCGGTAGCAACAGCTGTACTTTGTATTCTGGCAGGTGCCGCAACATATTCCAAAATAGTGGATTCAATATGCTCTGCAGCTGAATTAGGAATAACGGCAGAAAGAGACATTGCATTACTTGATGAATCGATGCGAAATTTTGTTTTATCACGCAATGCCGGCGAGAGCTTTGATGAAAACGGTAATATAATAAATAACGACACAGTTCTGCCTGTGTTGTTTACAGAACCTGTTTCTTTGGATTCATACTTTGTAAAGCCCAATGACAACATCACTTCAATAACAAAAAAAGTCGGCCTCAGAAACATTTCAACCCTAATTGCCGTAAACAACATAACAAATGTTAAACGTCTGCAAGCCGGACAAAAATTGATTATTCCTTCAATGGACGGAATGTTTTATACAGTTCAGAAAAACGACACTTTGGAAACAATCAGTACTAAATTTGAAATAACGATGGAAAAACTTCTCGATGTAAATGATTTGGCAACCAGTACACTGACAGAAGGCGAACAATTGTTTATTCCGGGAGCAAAACTCTCCACCAACGAGCTGAAAAAAGCTCTCGGCGAATTGTTTGTTTCGCCTCTTACTGTTTCCTGGAGACTTACATCCAAATTCGGAAACAGACCGGATCCATTTACAGGTGTCAAATCTTACCATACAGGAATTGACATGGCAGCTCCGCTTAAAACTGCCGTTAAGGCTTCTGCCGACGGAAAAGTCTCTGTATGCTCTTATTCTCCTGTTTACGGAAATTATGTAATAATCACTCATGATAACGGCTACCAGACACTATACGCACATCTTTATGCCGCAACAGTTAAAAAAGGTCAGGTTGTTACACAGGGAACAAAAATCGGCTTACTGGGCAACACCGGCTATTCAACCGGTCCACATCTGCATTTTTCAGTTTATAAAAATGGAAAACTTATAAATCCTTTTGAGGTGTTAAAATAATGGAAAGTATGATAATTTGTTATGACTGCGGAAGAACCGTAAATAATCAGTTTGTTTATTGTCCATGGTGCGGTTCAATGATGAAAAATCATGAAACAGTACAGGACAATGAAGAAGAGGATATACTTTATCAGGAAGCGGCATTTATCGGAGAAAATGTTTCGGATATAAAATTCTGCCGTCTTGAATATTCATTGGACAAACTGGAAAAAGATCTTTCACGGTTCATTTCAGGAAGAGGAGAATAGTTTAAAATGAAAAAAACGGCATTTCTTTTAGTTATTTTTTCCGCATTCTTTTTCCAGCTCCATGCTTCCATAGTTTTTTCATCTCTTGACTTAAACGCAAAAAACAACCTGCTTTTCTCAGTACAGAGCACCGAACAATGGAATCCAGATTACAAGGCTCTGTTTTCCGCTTCGGTCGATACCGGCAAAACCAATATTCTTACATGTTTCCCCGAAAAACTGGAAATACTTCACAACGGTAAAACACTTCAAATACGGAACTGGTTCGGATCCGCAAGGTTCACTGCCGAAGGGAACACATTACGATGGACAACGCAAAGCTCAATTTTTGACTCGGCTACACCACTTTCGTATTATCCGCCGTCGGAACTTTCCGTAAGTCCAGACGGGAACTGGACCTTGTACTTGCGCAAAACCGGACCTGCAACAGCAGAGCTTATGCTTATTGATGAAATAAACGGCATAAAAACTTCAATTGCAGATGATATAATATTCAAGTCAAACAGTGTTCCGGTCAGATGGTCGCCGGATTCTTCTGTTTTTGTATATGAAAAAGACGGTAAACTTCTTTTTGCCGCTCCTGAAATGTTTTTTGGCAAAACACGGATTGATGATAAATATCGGACACTCGCTACAGGCACAATAAACAGTGTTTACTGGCCTTCTGCAGAACAACTTGTAATTGTTAAAGGTAAAGACCTTTATTCTGTTCCACGTAATGAACTATATACCCGTTCCCTTTATTCCGAGATTACAGGCAGCGGCAAAAAAATAGGTCAGCTTCCTCTGGATTTCAACAGTTCAAATGATGCTTTCTGGCTGAATAAGACAGCAACTGCTGTCCTTTTTGTTCATAACAAATCCAATATCTGGATGTATGATCTTTCAACTTCAAACAACGGGCAGAATGCGTTTGTAATACCATTTGTAAATCTCCCTGAACAAGTGACCGACGTAAAAGCCTTTTTTACCGCCGAAGACCTGCCAATAATCTGGGTCGAGCGACTCATACAGGGTAAAAATAGTTCTCTCGCATTCAGAATGAAGGGCTCTGCTCAGGAAAACGGTAAGATTCAATATCACATTACATCCATAGAAATTCCATCTGATGCTTTTGATCCGGCAATTTCACCGGACAAAACAAAGCTTTCATTCAACAGTAATGAGGGTATTTGCGTTTATTCTGCAGATAAATGGGAACTTATAGACCAATATGCAGATGAAAAAGTAAATAAATATCTTTGGGCAGACAGTCAAAATCTTTTTGTCGGAGGATTTGAGACAATCCGCAGCTGGAACATATCAACAAAAGTCCAACATGTTCTTGTACTTTCCGCTGCCGAAAACTTTGCCTGGGGTAACAACGGACAGGATATTCTAGCAGAAGCAAGCGGAAAAATTTTTAACTACAACAAAACAAACGGAATGTGGCGGATATCGTCAGAAACCATGCAACGTAACAGAGCTGTACAAAACAATCAACTCAGAGTTTACCTGGATTCAAGCAAAAACGGTTACTATAAAAACGCTATTTATGTTCGTTCTATCAACGAAAAATCGCATACGAGAGCCTTGTTGAAAGAACCCGGCAGCGAAAACCCTGGCGCATGGATAAAAAACAAGCCTAAAGTATCCCTTTGTTTTGAAGCTCTGGACAATGCAGACGGAATAACGCAGATTTTAACAGCACTTGCAAAAAAGAATACAAAAGCAACTTTCTTTATAAACGGCGAATTTATGGCACGATTTCCCAACGCTGTACAGGAAATAGCATCATCAGGACATCAGTGCGGTTCCATGTTTTTTACAAACGCAGATTTTCTCGGTTCTTCATATAATCTTACAGAAGACTTCATTTCAAATGGCCTTGCAAAAAACGAAGACACTTTTTTTGCACTTACCGGACAAGATTTGTCATTACTTTGGCATCTGCCGCATTATATTTCAAATGCAATTACCGAAGAAGCAGGTGAAAAAGCAGGCTACACCTGTGTAAAAGAAGACATTGCACCACCTGATTGGATAACAATAGAAGACACTTCATCCATTCCCAAGGGATACAGAACGGCTTCCGAGATGATAGAATGGATCAGTAAAAAGCTTAAGAACGGTTCTGTAATTTCCATCAATACGGGAATCTCAGGCGGAAAACGAAACGATTACTTGTATGATTATGTTGAAGAACTAATAACAATGCTTGTTTCTGCAGGTTATGATATTGTTCCCTATTCTGAATTATATAAATAACAACGGAGAATACTTATGAATAAAACTGAAAAAAGCCCTAAAATGCATCTGACTAAATTTCAGAAAACCATATTGGCTGCCGGTTTTATAAGTATTCTGGCCGGAGCATTGAAACTTGCAGTTTCCGCAGCTGATTTTCAGTTTACCTTTCACTATATGCGTTCTGTCTTTATAATTATAGTCGGAGCACTTGTCCTTTATTTTGGTCTTATTGCCATTCAAAAAAGTTGGACAATATTTGCAGGAATTCTTTGTATCTTATTTGGATTTCTTCTTTTTTTGGTTGATTCAAATATTTTATCATTTTCCTTGTATCAGATATGGCCTTTTGTTGTTATATTATCAGGACTGTCCCTTATACCAGCGGGGTTTTACCGATACAAACGTATCCTTCCGGTCTTTTTTGTACCGTCGATTGTGCTTGTAGGTATGGGTTTTTTCTTTCTCCTGTTCTCGCTGGATATTGTTAAAGTTTCTCTGAGAGAAGCCGCAGCAGCCTGGTGGCCGGTGCTGTTTGTCCTGTTTGGTATTGGAATGATTGTATTGTTCTTTTACAGCCAACATACAAACAATGTTCAGGCACAACAAAACGATGATTTTGACGAATACGAGGATATTTCTTAGATGAGTAAAACGCAACGGTGTTGCATTTTATCTTTCTGTATATCACTTTTACATATATTTTTCCCAAATCCGGCAAATACATTGTCCGGCTTGGAATATGAAAAGCCCTTTCCGGAAGGAACAGAAAGAACAGCAGATTTTCAACATTCTCAGTTATCAAATATTATACTCGTAAAAGCTGATAAAATAGCAAAAGAAACATCGTTGCCAAAAAAAAATTCAAAGACATCTTCAACTGATGCTCAGATTCTCGCAGAAATAGAAAAAGGAACACCGGCTTCACTCCGTTCCGCTGTTTCCAGGGTTAAACAGATTGGGACAAAAGCAACTGATTACGAAAACATTCTTTTTTATATAGCTGATTCATTGTATTCAATAGTTTTTCCAAATGAAAGGGTATCTTGGGAGCCGCCCAAGACAACAAAAGACTCAGTTTATGTAAGTGCAATAGAATCGGCAAAAGCCGGTGCATATGCATTTGGTGCAGCAAAAGACGGTGATTTTTTATCGCTTGTACTACCGTCACTTATTCTATTAACAGCACCAACCGTAAACAATTTTTACCCTGAGTCCGAAAACGCCCTTCTGCAGGCTGTAAAACTCAACAATCAATCACTTGTGGCGCATTATCTTTTGGGAATCCTTTTTGAACGCGAAGGGAAATTAACCCTCGCTCTTGAACAGTTTGAGGCTGCGTTCAAACTCCAGAGCGATTCGATAGTAATTGCGGAACCATATGTAAAAAGTCTGCTTAAATTTGACAAAGCAAAGGATGCATACAACACAGCGGTAAAAGTCCATCTTAAAAACCCAAATAATCTCATTGTAATAAAGCTTTGTGCAGAATCATCATTTGCCATGAAAGAATGGACATTGGCAGAACCATACATAAATCAGGTTCTTCAGGCAGATTCCACAGACAGTAAATTCTTAATGATGCGTGCAAGAATCTTTTTGGAACAGGAAGAATATCTCAAAGCCTCAACTTCTCTTGATGCCGCAGCAAAGAACGCTGAGCTCAATGAAAACTATTATATTCTGCGCACAAGACTTTCCCGCGAATGGAACAGAAACGAAACTGCAGCCATACAAACCATAAACGAAGGACTGACAAAATTCCCGGATAGCACCGATCTTATGATTCTGGCAGCAGATATTGCCTCTACATCCGGCAGTAAAATTGCCAATTCAAGTGCATCTCAACTAGCATCCAAAATTCTGGAAAAAGACAGTACAAATGTGCAGGCACACAAAATTCTTGTTCAGGAAGCTATAAAAAACAAACAATGGCAGACTGCCTGCGAAAGGGCTGAAAAACTGCTTTCAATTTCACGAGAAGACAGTTCGCTTATACTAAAAACAGAAGCATGCCTCGGGGCCGGTAAAAAAACAGAGGCAAAAGACACAGCACAGGCACTTTATAAATCAAAACCCGATGATGAAGATATCCAGAGACTTTACATAAAAGTGCTTATATCAACAAACAGCACATCCGAAGCAGCTTCTTTAATAGAAAAATTATTACCAGATGCAAGCCAAAAATCAAAAAGTGATTTATACTATCTTAAGAGCCTTCTTGCAAAAGATTCTGCCGTCAGATTGAACGATCTTCGTTCGAGCCTTACAAACAATCCGCGCAATCAGGACTCGCTTTTCGCTTTGTACAAGTATTATTATGACAAAAAAGACTATCGAAAAGCACAGTATTATTTAAAGCAAGTAATTGCCTTAAATCCGACCAATCCTGAATACACAGGACTTCAAGCCCAGCTGCAAAAGCTGCTTGAACAATAAAAGGTGGTATTTTATGGAAAGTTATGTCTGTACAGTCTGCGGATATGTATACAATCAACAGGATGGAGATCCTGAAAACGGTATTGAACAGGGAACCGCTTTTGTGGATGTGCCGAACAACTGGGTCTGCCCTATTTGTGGCGTTACAAAAGAGTACTTTGAAAAAGCAGGGAACAACTGATTGTTTTGTAAACTTTTTTTTAGAGAGAGGTTTTTATGAATGATTTTAATAATCAGAATAATGGTTTTGACAATCATATGAATAACTATAACAAAGCCATCCAAATGACAATGACAGGTATGACACAAGAACAAATCTTTATGGAAACCGGTATAAATCCGGTCGAGCAGAATATTAATATAAAACCATTCTTTGGCAAACAGGACTTAAACGAGCAGTAATTCCGCCGCGATCTCAGCAGCATCTGCAACAAGTTCCGCACACGGACGTTTTTTATAGTAGGCTTCTGTTCTTGTCTCCGGTACAGGATTGTCAGGTTTAAAATCCTTTGTTCCATTATCAAGCCCCAGTAGAGTTCTGCAAATAATGGAACCGTTTTTTTCAACAAACCGCTTTGCCATCGTTTGTATCAACTCATAGTGCTTTGCTTTTGCATCCGGCTCGGACTTCAAATCGTATCCTATTAACAATCCGGCAACCATAAACATACCACTAACAGCCCCGCACACTTCACGCAAACGTCCCATACCTCCACCGAATGAGGAAGAAAGTTTAAGTGCCGTTTCACGGCTTATACCGGTTTTTGATTCTCCAAGTTCATCAACAAAAGCCAGCAGAACAGACTGAGAACAGTTCATACCGCTGGTGAAATTGTTTTTTGCTTTTTCTTTTAACGCTTCTACATTCATACTTATTTAACCTAAACAACTTTGACCTTATTTCATCTCCCGTGAAGCTTCCCTCACAAGATCAGAAGAGCCTTTTTTCATAATAAGGAGCTCGCCGTTCTTTGCGACTACAATCAAATCGCTGACACCACACAAGACGACAGGAATATCAGAATATACAAAATTATCCGAACACTTTTTCTGTACAACTTTTGCATTGACAGGATCCGTGCATATCTTGCTGAATACATCCCAGTTTCCTATGTCCGTCCAGCTGAATGTAGTCGTAACGGCACAGGCATGGGCCGTTTTTTCGCCTACAGCCTTATCTACTGCAATTTTGGGGACAGTATCATATACTTTGAGAAATTCGGGCCAGTCTTTAATGACTTCTATATCATTCAACTTTGTTACAATTGGTTTTTTACCCGAAAAAACTGGAACAAAACTGTCGTAAACTTCTTTTGTACAGTTTTTCATTTCGCAAATAAAATCATCAGCATCAAAAGCAAACATTCCGCTGTTCCAAAAGTATTTGCCACTCGCCAGATATTCCTTGGCAGTTTGTAAATCGGGTTTTTCCTTAAAGTGACTGATAACAAAAGCAGAATCACATCCCGAAACCGGTTCATCTATTTTTATATAACCGTATTCAACCGAAGGATTTTCAGGAGGAATCGCAAAGCAGACAAACTTGCCTTTTTCAGCTGCAACAGCTGCTTTTTTGCAGTCCGAAACAAAATTTTCCACCGGTGATATGGCATGATCACTTGTAAGGACAAGGAAGGTCCTTTTTTGGTTTTCAAATAATTTCTGTATAAAACATATACCGGTCATTATGGCTGCTGCCGTATGCCTGCCGGCTGGTTCAGCAATAACAACACAATCATTAAGTATCTTTTTTGCATTTGCGGCATTCTCAGATGCAGCAAGCCTTTTGCATTGTAATGTACATTCATTTTCTATGTCTTTACGGGTTATTATAAGTATTTTACCCGGGATTTCGAGCGCAAGCGCCCTGCGAATACTGTTCTGTAAAAAAGAAAGATTCCCGTTCAGCTCCATAAACTGTTTGGGTTTTTCGGGACTTGATGCAGGCCAAAGCCGTTCACCGAATCCGCCTGCAAGAATTAGTACATCTGTTATCATGTACAAAGCATATCATGTTAATGGGTTTTGATAAAGTATAAACTATTAAACGGTTTTATACAGCGACCATATAACAAATCGCCATCTTCACCATTTTAATGTTGATAAATTAAAACTTTGCAGTTATAATAAACTAAGTAAAAAAAATTACCATAGAGAGAGTGGGAAAATGAAAAGTATTCGTTTAAAAATCGGTTTAATAACATTACTTATAATGGTTATCACATTTTCAAGCATAGGTCTTATTGCAATAAGAACTGCAAAAAACAGCCTTGAAACAGAAATGATAAAGGCTCTGGCAGAATCAGTTCGTGCTACAGCAGATGCAATAAAGGCATCCAATGACCGTGAATTCAAAATGCTCGAAACCCTGGCCGCTCTGCCTGAAATTCGTAATCCCAACATTTCTCTTCTCGAAAAAACACATACAATTTATGGTGCCATGAGCCTGGACAAGGACTATATTGACGTATGTATCCTCGATACAAACGGTATTGCATGGATCAACAACGGCGTAAGACAGATTCCGTTCACAGAACGCCAGTATTTTAAACAACCCTTTAAGACCGGAAAAAGATTCGTAACAGACCCGTTCATAAACAAAGTAACGAGTGCACCCGCCATTTTCTACTCAGTACCAGTATTTGATGACAATCATAACATTATCAACGTCCTTTTCTGTGTTATTGAAGGTTTAAAACCAAGTAATCTATCGGTCAGCCACAAAGCCGGCGACAACAGACCTTCATTCCTGGTCACTCTCCAGGACGGTCCCGGAGGCGAAGGCGAAGCCTTTGCAGAACTCCATTCAAAAGGAACTATAATTGCTGCGGAAAGTTTGCTTGCCGAAGACCTTCCCATGGAAGAATTCACAACCGAAAACATATTTGCAAATGCGGAAAAGAATGATGATCCTGACTACTCAAGAGAACTGGAAAGGATTAAGTATGAGGAAAGCGGTCTTATAAAGTATCGTAAGAACGGCGAAAAATACGTCATGGCTTTTGCAAAAGTTCCTGAAACAGAATGGGTAGCGATAAACTCAATTCCTTACAGTGACTTTCAGGCAGATGTAAACGAAATGAGAAACGCTATAATCGTTTATATTGCAATTATCACGATAATCGCCGCAATAATCATAAGTTTTGTTATTTCAAGAGCCATAAAACCTCTCAAAGATGTAAAAGACGCAATCAGTGAGATAGCCACAGGAAGCGCCGACTTAACAAAGCGCATTTCAATCAAATCAAACGATGAGATTGGTTCAGTTGTTAAAGGCTTTAACCAGTTTGAAGAAAAACTTCAGAATATTATTTCCGATATAAAGGAATCAAAAGAAAAGCTTACGATGGTAGGAAACGATATGCATAGAAATGCTTCTTCCACAACGGAGTCAATCGCATCTTTGTTCTCAAATATCGAAGACATGCAGGTACAGATTGTAACGCAGGGAGACAGTGTTAATCTTACCGCCTCATCAGTAACAGAAATTTCCGCAAACATTCAGTCACTCGAAAGAATGATTGAAACACAGGCGTCAGGTGTTACACAGGCATCAGCCGCTGTTGAACAGATGATAGGAAACATTTCTTCCGTAAATAAATCCATAGATATAATGGCAGACTCTTTTGAACAACTCCTTGACAACACGGATACAGGTGTTGAAAAACAGGAAATTGTAAGCCAAAAGATTAAGGACATCGAAAGCCAGTCTGAAGCTTTGCAGGGTGCTAACACCGTAATCGCCACAATTGCGTCACAAACAAACCTGCTTGCTATGAACGCGGCGATTGAGGCTGCACATGCAGGTGATGCAGGACGCGGTTTCAGTGTTGTCGCAGATGAAATTAAAAAGCTTTCTGAAAGTTCATCGCAGGAATCAAACAAGATTAATGAACAGCTCAACGAAATAATGAACTCCATTACAGAAGTAGTTCAGGCCTCAATCGAATCTATGGACGCATTCCGCACGGTTTCAAGTCTTATCAATTCAACAAACGAAATGGTCCTGCAAATTAAAAATGCAATGGATGAACAGACTTCCGGTTCAAAGCAGATTTTTGACGCTCTGTATACAATGAACAATAATACTTCAGAAGTACGTTCCGCAAGCCGTGAAATGTCGATAGGAAACCAGTCTATTCTTGATGAAATAAAGAATCTTCAGGAAGCGACAAATAACATGAAAAACAACATGAGCCTCATAACCGAAGGTGCCGACAGAATTAACAGAACAGGCAACGAACTTGGTGAGATTACTCCAAAACTGATGAGTACCATAGACAATATCAGTTCTCAGATTGATCAGTTCAAAGTATAGTTGTAATAATGCGAAAAACGAAAAGTGTCTTAAACCAGCTTTAAGGCACTTTTTTTTGATGATACGAAAGGAAATAAAAAATGGGAAGTGTAACAATTCTTGAACATACAACAAAAAAACCAATCCGTATGATAGGCGAAATGGCTGGTGTCTGTTGGGGATCCGCAACAGACAACGATGAAGCAAACATAACCCGCGCTCTAAACTGCATAAAATCAAACCACGGGCGCACATTGGAATTTCCCGATGTGTATATGGTTCTTGACGGCTATTCGGCACGTGTAATACGTGAATGGTACACACACATTGGCGGTGCCCCTACCCGCCTGCAATCATCAACTCGGTATGTAAATGCAAAAAACTTTGCCTACATCACACCGCCTTCCGTTGCGCAAAACCCTGAAGCAAAGACAATATATGAAGACTGTATGGAACAAATTCGCTCTGCTTATGCAAAGCTGATGGAGGCTGGGATTCCCAAGGAAGACTGCGCTCTCGCCCTCCCACTCGGCATGGAAACCCGGATTGTCTGCAAACACAACCTGCGAAACTTGATGGATATGTCTCGCCAGCGCATGTGCAGCAGAGCGTATCACGAATACCGCAAACTGTTCTTGGATGTGTGCAATGCTTTGCGCGCGTATTCTCCAGAATGGGAAACACTCGTCAATATGCTGTT